>JAJQGQ010000255.1:893-10831 GCA_021200395.1 Erysipelotrichaceae bacterium | reverse complement strand
GCAGCGTGAGTTGTGTATAAGAGACATGTATTAAAGAAGTAGTTTTAAGGATTCATAATATTTTAAAACGTGTCTATAAAGATGATCCTGCATTGATTAATATTGATGGTTATGCCATTGATGAGGAAAAGAGAAAAGTTTTATTAGGTAAAGATGAAATTGAATTAACGACAAAGGAATATGAACTATTATTATATTTCGTTAAGAATAAAGGTATTGCGATTTCTCGTGAACAGGTCTTATCTAAAGTATGGGATGAGAATTATTATGGTAGTGATCGTGTCGTAGATGATACATTACGTCGTTTAAGGAAAAAGATGCCTGAATTAAATATTAAGACGATTTATGGTTATGGTTATCGTTTAGATTAATATGAAGGAAAAGATAAAAAAATTAAATTTTTTAAGAAGATTAACATTACTTCAACAATTGATTGCTATTTTAGCATTGATGGCTTTATTTGTAATAGTTTTTTTAATGCCAATTATTGATAATAATTTAAGCTCTATTATTGATAATTATATGTATGATACTTTAGAGAGTTCTCAGTATGCATTGATAGAAGATTCCTATTATCCGATGGATCAATATAAAACAACTTATTGGGTCATCTATGATAGCTCATCAAATATGTGGATTAAAAGTAATATGATGATTGATAATATTAATACATTCTATTATTATTTATTTGGTACTGATTTACAAAGTGCTCTTAATAATAGTAATACCCTTATTCAAAATAAAGGGACTATCGGTGAAGATATGTATTATTATTGTATTACGGAAATTAATGAGAGTGGTCAATATTTGATATCTATTATTGACAGCGAGTATTCTAATGATTTAATTAATGATATTAAAAATCAAATTGTTTATATTCAGTATGGTTTCTTTATATTGATTGCATTAGTTATGATTGGTTGGGTGTTTAGTTTAATTAATCCATTAAAAAAGATTAAAAATTATATAGATGATATTAAAATAGGTAAAGATAGTGAACTTAATATAGATAGAGAAGATGAAATAGGAGTTGTATCTAAAGCATTAGTTTCCATGAAGGATAGCCTCGATCAACAGGAAAAAATCAAAGAAGAAATGATTCATAATATGTCTCATGATTTAAAAACACCTATTGCTTTAATACAAACCTATAGCCAAAGTGTTAAAGATGATATCTATCCCTATGGTGATAAAGATAGTTCTATGGATATTATTATTGAAAATGCTGATAGATTAGAACATAAAGTAAAATCTTTCCTATATTTAAATCGTTTGGATTATCTTCAAGGTGAAAACAAAGAATTAGCGACATTTGATATGAAACAACTTATCGAAAAAATAGTTTCACAAATGGATGCTCTTAATGATTTACAATTATTAACAGATTTAGATAATGTTAGCTTTATTGGTGATGAAGAACATTGGCGAGTAGCTATTGAAAATATCATTGCTAATGCATCAAGATATGCTAAAAGTCAAATTAAGATTATTCTTAAAGATAAATATCTAGAAATCTATAATGATGGTGAACCATTAGATGAAGAATCCATTCCATATTTATTTGATCCATATGTTAAAGGCGTTAAAGGTCAATTTGGTTTAGGATTATCTATAGTAGCAAAGATAGCTGATATGTTTGGTTATCATGTTACAGCTAAGAATCAGGAAATAGGGGTAAGCTTTATATTTACAAAGAAGTAGATTTTTCAATCTACTTTTTCTTTCCAATAAAAAAATGAAATGCATTGAACATGGTTTTATAATAATGATAAGGAGCTGGTCATATGCATAATTATATATATGAAATATTAAATGATGGAACTATTAAAATTACCCGCTATATAGGAAATGAAACCGATATTATTATGCCTCAATATATAGATAACTATTTAGTAACTGCGATTGGTATGGAAATATTTAGCAAGCAAGATAATATTTGGGATGTATATGAAAGTCATGTGGAAACGATTATTTTGCCTGATTCTGTATTAACTATTGATGATTTTGCGTTTAGTCAATGCCGTTACCTTAAATATGTTAAACTTTCTCACAATCTTAGAAGTATTGGTCAATCAGCTTTTTGTGGTTGTGAAAATCTTAGAGAAATTTATATTCCAGAAAATGTGTCTTATATTGGTGATGAGATAGATAAAAATTGCACTCAACTAGAAGCTATTGTAGTGGATGAACATAATGAGTATTATTTATCAATTGATGGGGTTTTATTTGATAAGAATCTAGCCAGGTTATATTGTTATCCAGCTCATAAAAAGGATCGAATATATCAAATACCTAAAAGTGTGCAAATAATCTCAGAACGTGCTTTTGCATATAATGAATATATCCAAGAAATAAAGATTTTTGATAGTATCATTGATAATTATGCTTTTTATGCTTGTCGACATTTAGAAAAGGTCATCATGAGAAATGTTGCAATCATAAGACAAGGTGCTTTCGAACTGTGTGGAAGTCTTAAAATGATACAATTGCCAAAATCAATAAGAGAAATAGGACTCTATGTTTTTAAGGAATGTTATTCATTAAGTAACATATATATTGATAAAGAAAATCCTTATTATTATTCACATGATGGTATTCTTTATAATAAAGATAAAACTAGATGTATCATATATCCATCTGGTAAGAAAAATAAACAATACACATTATTAAAAACAATTCAATATATTGATCATCATGCTTTTAGAGATAATCAATATATTGAAACTATGATGATTCATAGTGGAGTTATAAGTATAGGTGATTTTGCTTTTTATCATTGTTCTCAATTAAAATATATGGATATTGCTGATACAGTTACACACATAGGTGAATATGCTTTTGGAGATTGTGATTCTTTAGAAAATGTTATATGGCCTCGTTGTTATGTTAGTCGATTTGCGTTTAACTATTGTCGTCATTTAAATCATATTCAGTTAAATGATGATATTAAAAGTATAGGTGATTTTGCTTTTTCCCATTGTTATAGTTTAGAAAAACTCATCATTCCTCAAAGTGTACAAGATATAGGTAGAGATATATTATATGATAGTCAAACTATTTTATATGTTTATGAGCACTCTTATGCTTTAACATATGCACAAAAGAATCATATACCATATGTCATAATAAAAGGTTGAACAATTGTTCAACCTTATTTTGGATCTTTTGCTATTTCTACCACAGAAGTCACTGCTGTAGCAACATTTTGTAAATCACTTGGAATTAATATCTTTGTTGATTGACCTTCAGCGACTTTCTCTAAAGCTTTATAACCTTCTAAAGTGACATAAGCTTGTTGTGGGGCAGCATGATTGATATATTCAATACCTTTAGCTTGAGCTTCATAAACAAGTCTTAAAGCTTCAGCTTCACCTTCAGCTCTTGCAATAGCTGCCTCTTTTTCAGCTGTAGCTTCAAGAATCATAGATTCTTTTTTACCTTCAGCAGTTAAGATAGCTGCTGTCTTTTTACCTTCAGCTTGTAAAATAGCTTCACGTCTTTCACGTTCAGCACGCATTTGCTTTTCCATGGCTTCTTGAATATCTCGAGGAGGAATGATATTTTTAACTTCCACACGATGAATCTTAATACCCCAAGGATCGGTAGCTTCATCTAAAATAGAACGCATTCTTGAGTTAATAATATCTCTTGAAGTTAAGGTTTCATCTAATTCAAGATCACCAATAATATTACGTAATGTCGTTGCTGTTAGGTTTTCTATCGCATTTAATGGTCTTACAACTCCATAAGTAAATAACTTAGGATCAGTAATTTGAAAATATACGACAGTATCAATTTGCATTGTGACATTATCTTTGGTAATAACAGGTTGTGGTGCAAAATCCATCACTTGTTCCTTCAAAGATACACGATTAGCCACATGGTCAACCATTGGTATCAAAATATGCAATCCTACATTACAAGTACGATTATAAGCACCAATTCTTTCTACTACATAAGCATATGATTGAGGTACAATACGAATCGTTCTAGCTATCAATACAATCACTACCACCAACAAAATAATTAACCAAGCATACCTTAAAATTGTTAACACTATCTATCAACTCCCATTTCTAATTTTTTAACAACCACATGAGCACCTTCAATGGACAATACTTCAGCATATTGACCTGCTGTAATCACTTCATTATTTAAGCTTGTGGCACTCCATAAATTACCCATAACTTTAACTTCACCTTTTTGATCAGGTGTAATTGTCTCAGTTACTAAACAATGCTTACCTATCACACGATCTAAATTTGTTCTAACAATATTACCCTTAAGATACTTTTTAACAATTGGTCTAGAAGCAATAATACAGATAAGTGATACGATAATAAAAATAATAATTTGTCCTGTCTCATTTAATCCCAATAAATGACTGACTAATGCAACCACTGCTCCTACACTAAACCATATACTGACTAAATCAATTGTCATCACTTCAATCACAATAGAAACAACCAATATAAGTGTCCAAACAGCTGCCATTGACATATGATTTCCCTCCTTTACAGCTGTGCTACCATAATAGAATGCACAACATCAAATGTTACAGTATACTTATAACATTGATTATCATCAAATTTTAATCCAAAAGCATTGCTTAGGTCTTTCACAAACGATTTATTAGAAATACGACCATAACTCTTACCATGAGAAAAACGATGCAATTGGCTTTCATTATAAATATGTTCATCTATTTCTTCTTTACTAATAGGCTTGATCCCAATTTGCCTAGCTTCTTCATCAATACCTAACAATACAAAATTCACATCTTCAAAATGAACACTCGCAGCTTTATTTAATGTCAAATTCGTTTCATAAATTGTCAATGTCATTGTCGATATATCATTTGTAGACCATTTAAAGCTCATGTTATCCTCCTCCTTAATTCTATTATATTATTAAAATTATTTTTTTGCAATATAAATTATTAAAATTAATATAATCTTAATAAAATTATTTTTGAATTGTTTGTGTACTTTTAAAAAGGTATCGTATATAATATGAAAAAGGAGGCAGCAATGAAGAAGACATTACTCATATTATTGTCTATCTTTTTACTTTGTGGGTGTTCCCTAAAAAAAGATACGATTACTTTATCAAAAACTGTTACATTTAAATTTTTTTATATTGAAACATGTTCAGAATGTAAAGCTTTTAAAAGCAATGTTATATCAAAATTAGAAGATACATTTGGAGATTCGATTATCATTGAACAATATGATTTAGATGATACTAGTACGCAGGAAGTCTATGATGAAGTCATTGATTCTTTAATAGATTTTGATGAATCTTATTATGGTTTGGGACCTGCTTATGCTTTAGAGGGTTATTTCTTTAAGCTTGGATATACATCAGGGGATGAAGATTATCTTATAGATGATATTGAAAGAGCAGTTAATGGTGAAGAGTTAAGTGATGAATTGAGTGGGCTTCGTTTTACATATCAATGAAGAAGTTATTATTAGTATTTATATTATTGCTTAGTGGTTGTGTGACAATGACTAAGGCTGATTATTATTTATATGTTTATTATGCTACAACATGTCCTATATGTAGTTCTTTTATTGATACTGTTGTCCCCCAAATTGAAGAGATTTATGGTGATTCAATGGAAGTAACATTAATGGATATTGATGATGATGCTTCGGTCGAAGCATATGCTAAAACATGTACTTTATTAGAAGATTATGAATTAGATGATAGTTCAGGAAGTGTTCCATTTATTGTTTTAGATGGCTATTTTGCAAAAATTGGCTATGAAATAGGACAGGCTAAACTCATTCTTGAAGCTATTGATGGTGCTATCAATAATGAGAAATTATCCACAGAATTAACCGATGTATATTATTTTAAAGAGGGCAAGACATATCATGAAGAAGGAGGAAATTAACATGTCAACACCACATAATCAAGCAACCGTAGGAGAAATAGCAAAAACAGTTTTAATGCCAGGAGATCCTTTAAGAGCAAAATTTCTTGCAGAAAATTATTTAGAGGATGTACACCAATTTAATAGTGTCAGAAATATGTTTGGCTATACTGGTACTTATAAAGGTAAAAAGGTATCTATTATGGGTTCTGGTATGGGGCAACCATCTATTGGTATTTATAGTCATGAATTATATAATTTTTATGATGTTGAAAGTATTATTAGAATTGGTAGTTGTGGTGCTATGCAGGAGAATATTCATTTAAGAGATATTATCATTGTACAAGGGGCTTGTACTGATAGTAATTTTGCACATCAATTTGAATTACCAGGAACTTATTCAGCTATTTCTAGTTATGAATTATTAGAGAAAGCAGTAAATCAAGCGAAAGAAAAAGGAGTTACTTATCATGTTGGTAATGTTATAGCATCTGATTTATTCTATCATGCTGATAAAGGGTCTACAGAAAAATGGGCTCATATGGGTTGTTTAGGAGCTGAAATGGAATCTTATGCTCTATTTGCTAATGCGGCTTATTATGGTAAGAAAGCTTTAACATTATTAACTGTTTCTGATTCTTTAGTAACACAAGAAGAAACAACAGCTGAAGAACGTGAAAAAACATTTACAGCTATGATGGAAATTGCTTTGGAGATTGCTGAATGATCAAAAAGGTTGCTTTATTTGATTTTGATAATACTGTAGCCAAAGGTGATTCTATTACCAAATTAATTATTGATAATATTACCAAGCATCCATTACATATTTTTAAGTTGTTTAAAGTAGGAGTTCTATATATTTTATATTTATGTCATCTAAGTACTTTTGAAAAAGCTAAATCAGCTTTATTATTTCCACTTAATGATATGGATGAACATGACTTAGAAACATTCTATAATCAAAAAATTGTTCCTTCTTATTATCCTAATGTAGTAGAAACAATGCAACAGCTTCATGATGATGGCTATATTGTTATTTTATGTACTGCTAGTAGTGAAGCATGGATGAAATATAATCAATTACCTATTGATAAACTCATTGGCACACATACCAAACCACATTCCAGTGAAATTATCGGCCTTAATTGTAAAAACGAACATAAGATTGATTTGATTCACGAATATCTTGATAGTATTGATGTCCAAATTGATTATGAACATTCTTATGGTTATTCCGATTCTGATTCAGATATACCAATGTTATCACTCGTTAAGAATCGTCGCCGTGTTTTATTAAAAACAGGTCAAATAGTAGATTTTGTGCCAAAAAAACAGTCCAAGTAATAGGACTGTTTTTAGCTATTTAAATCAACAAATAATAACATAATGTTAATAATACCTGCAATACCTACAATCATATATATAATAGCACTTATCATGCCATTACCACATAATGCTTCCACAAAATTAAAGTTAAATAAACCTATTAAACCCCAATTAATAGCACCAATAATACTAAAAACTAAGGCAATCTTTTGTATTGTATTCATATTATAGCCTCCTAGAAGTATTATAGACACTACATTTTATTTTATTCATTTTTTTAAAATGATATTTTGTTGAATTTTTGTCTTTATAGGTTATAATAAATCTTACATCGCCATAGCTCAAAGGAAGAGCAGCTGTTTCCGAGACAGCAGGTTGAGAGTTCGACTCTCTCTGGCGATTTTATTATTTTGGAGGTGAGATAAATTGATTATTGTAGCCATTCTTTGGTTTTGTTTGATGACTTATTTATCTCATCAAGATGGTGAACATACAGGAAAAACAAGTCGTACATTAGCGATGTTGTTTATAGGAGAAAATCAAGATCAAATTGAAATAGTGAATATGTGGTTAAGAAAAATAGCTCATGTTTTAGTTTTCTTTGTATTAACGATACTTGTTATAGTGACCATGAAAGTTTATCAGAATGCTTATTATATATATGCCATAATATTCATATGTTTATGGGCTTTTGTTGATGAAGTAACAAAATTAAAAATACAAGGAAGACATTTTTCTTTGTTTGATGTAGGACTAAATTTGATTGGTGTAATTATGGGATTATTGGTCATATATTTCTTTTCATAGTCATAAAATGACATGAGGAGGATAATGATGGATAAGAAAAAGATTATTATTATCATTACAGTTGTAGTGTTATTAGTATTGGGTATTGGTTTTTTATTGTTACGTCGTTCATCATTAGAGAAGACTTTAGAAGAAGTTCAAGCATATACAAGTTATGAGCTTATTTGTAATATGGAAATGCTAGAAAATGATGAACTTCGATCTTATCAGGTTACTTCGACATATGCTTTGATAGATGATAGTGATTATTATAAAGTTGAACTTTATGATAAATCATTAAATCAATCACAAATCATTGTTAAAAATAGTGACGGTGTATTTGTTTTGACACCAACGCTTAATCAAGCTTTTCAGTTTAAAAGTGAATGGCCCAATAATACGCCAAAACCTTATATTTATCAGTCATTATTAGATTTTTTAAGCAATAATGAAGTAACTAAGGAAAGTGATGGCTATCAAGTTATCGGTGAAATAACATATGAAAATGATAGTCGTGTCACATCGCAGGAAGTTTTATTTGATAAACAGTTAAAGCCAATAAGTGTGAGTGTGTATGATGGTGATGGTGTTGAAATCATCAAAGTAGAAGTGACATCTTTTGAAGCTAATATAGCTTTAAGTGTTGATGATTTTGATGAAGAAACACTTCTTACTACCACTACAAATACGTATTCTTCCGTTTCTTCATCATTACCATTATATCCTGTATCATTAATGGGTTCAGTGTTAGAAACAGAACAAATCTCAACAATTGATGATCTCACGAATCATATTTTAAAATTTACAGGTGAAAAGAATTTTACGATAGTTGAAAGTTCGTTATCGGAAAGTGAAGATATCAATGTTACTTATATTAATAGTGATGTTATTGATCTCATTGATGGTATAGCTTACTTTGAAGATAATCAATTGACTTATATTGCTTCAGGAATAGTATGTTCTATTTATTCTAATGATCTTTCTAATGATGAAATGTTAGCAGTATTATCAAGTATGCAATCTTCAACGATAAAATAAAAATGAGCATAGCTCATTTTTTTAAAATTTCAAACTATCCCAATTAACTTTACCATAATTTTTAATCATTTTTTCAAAATCTTCTTTATAAACAGTACCTACTTTTTTAGATAACTTATTATAGTCTTTACCAAATTGTTTGATTGATAAAAATGGTTCTTGTGTTCTAGAAGCAATTTTATTTAAAGCTTCATCATAATCATCATTTTTTGCATGGAAACATTCATTGATAAAAGCTAAAAGCATATTTTTATGAATCAGTTTTCCTTTCTTGTTAGCATCGCAATAATACTGGCAAAAAGCTTCAACATAAGAAAACTCCATTAAAATATGATCATCTTTTTTAGTAGAAAGTTGATACAACCTTGAGGCTTTTTCTTTGCCTAAAAGCTTGATTAAGCATTCCCATATTTGAATTGAAAAATGTTTTAAGACGCTTAGATTTTTTTGATGCTCAAGATTATTATAAGGATAATTAAGGGCTGCAAAGTCATCTTCATCAAAATTATATTGAGAAATTCGTTGAAAAAATAATAAATAATAAATCATCCATGGATATAAAACATCAACCTTATAGTACTTATTCTTATCTTCTCCTATATATTCAATATCCCTATCCCCTTGATAGGCATGTCTGATATCATAACATAATCCTAATATACAATTATGTGCATAATCATAATCTCCAATCAAATCATCATACATATCAGAGTTACTTGGATATTTTTCTTTAAGAACACTAAAAATAAATGTAAAATATAAATCAGCGGGTTGATATACAGCATCATATAACTCATTTAAATCATCATAATCACCTTTAATTGTGATGCCTAAAGCTTTTGGTGTATTTTCTAATTTAATCATTTTTACCTCCAAAAAAAGGATATTTTAGCAATATCCTAATAAT
>JAJQGQ010000255.1:0-883 GCA_021200395.1 Erysipelotrichaceae bacterium | reverse complement strand
ATAATTTTCTGTTACAAATTCATATAAATAATAATAAGTCATACTACCCTGCTTATAATTAACAACTTCACCATCTTTAACAATGATAGTCACAGGATAAGTAACACTTAAATCAAAAGTTTCTTCAACATAAGTAGCAATATTATCTATCTCAGAACTATCAAGATAATATAAAGAATAAGATCTATTTTTAGTACAGAAAGTTGTTAAAACTGGTTCATAAGTACTCATTGATGATTCTGTAGAATCACCTATGACAACTATAAAATCTTTATCTTTTTCTACTAAACTTGTTAATTTTGATTCGCTAACTGTTGTATAATCCTTAAATGTTGCTTGACGATAGATAAATAATCCTAAAAAGATAACAATAACTATCCCGAAGACACTTATTTCTCTTGCAAATTTTTTTATAAATTCCATGATTTAAGCCTCCTAATGACACTATTCTAACAAATTTTAACAAAGAAGACAATAAGAAGATTATGTGATAGGAAAATATTCTTGTAGTCAATAAAACTTTCTTTTATAATGAATATGAGGTGATGAAGATGGAACATGATCAAACAAGATATATATTTGCGCAAAGTATTAAGGATTTAATGGTACATCAATCATTGGATAAAATTACTGTTACTGATATAGTTAAACATAGTGGTATGACTAGACAAACATTTTATCGTTATTTTCAGGATAAGTATGATTTAGTTAATTGGTATTTTGAAAAATTAGCGGATAAGTCTTTTCGTCAGATTGGTAATTCATCAACTTTAAGAGAAGGGTTAATTAAGAAGTTTACGTTTATTTTAAATGATAAAGTATTTTTTGAACAAGCTTTTAAATCAAAGGATTATAATAATGTTGAAAATTATGATTATCAATG
>JAJQGQ010000294.1 GCA_021200395.1 Erysipelotrichaceae bacterium | reverse complement strand
CTTATAATAAGGATCCTCATAGTAAGGATTATAAAAAACACTTTTGTAAAATTATAAAATATAAGGAGAATCCTTAAAGGATTCTCCTAATTGATATAATTAAGTGTTTGCATTTTTTGTGCTAATTGATTGGCTAATAATGTATTAAAAGTCGAATTACCATTGATTTCATCACTTAAAAAACTAGGTGGTACTTCACCATTTTCAATAGCTTCATTATCTTCATCAGATAAATCAATGCCTTCTAAACCATCCGATAATAAATAAGATTTAAAATCTAAGAAATGGTCACCATATTCTTTTTTTAATGCCTCATTAGCTTCATCACTATCATTTCTTGTTGTGAGGCCTATAATAATATAATTATTTAAATCATATTCATCAATAATATTATTATAGAAAGTTATCAAATTTTCTGCAAAATATTCATCTTCATCATCATAATTACCCATGAGAAATATAACAATATCATCTTCATCAATATCCTGCTTCGTCAATTCAATACGAGTTGCACTATCAATTGTTTTGGCTTCGCCAGCTTCACTTCTAGTAAAAGTATAAGAACCATTACTATATGAAATCTTTCCTTGCACTCCATCGATACTACAAGTAGGAATAGAAGATGTATCACTTCTAAGAAGTGTACTGGTAGAACCATTATTGTTGTAGAGAGTTATATTTACAGTTGTTGTATCTGCTGGTATACTTAATTCTTTAACATAAAGAGGATAAGCATTGAGTCTAGCAGCAATATCTCTTGATGTAAGTTCTTTTCCACCAAATGTTGTGATCTTAAGATCAACCAATTCTTCCAATTTTACAGGATATCCATTATTCATGACTGTTTGGCTATCGCCAATACAAATAATTTTTGCATCAGATGAGGTTTCTTCAACGACTTCTGTTTCTTCCTCATTTTGTACTTCTTCTTCACTATCATCATTATTGACAAAAAGATTATCATAACCAAAATAATGATAAGCTGTTAAAAAAGCTAAAACACCAGCTAATAAGATAATGACAAGAGTAGTCAATATTTTATGTGTTTTCATTAGTGTTTGTATCCATATCCATAGCCATAACCATTATGGTAAGTATCAGCTTTTGTTAAAACACTGCCAATAACATTAACATTACTTTGTTTGAGCATAGATAAGGCATTTATGGCATCCTTTCTATTAGTATCCTGACAAGAACATATAAATAATGTGCCGTCTACAGCATGGCTAACTGGAACCGCATCACTAACATTAGAGATTGGTGGACAATCGATAATAATGAAATTATATGTCTTTTTAAGTTCCGCAATAAAGTTTTTAAAGGTATTGGAACTTAATATTTCATTTGGATTAGGAACTTTGTTACCAGATGTTAAAACAGATAAATAACCTGCAAAAGATTTATCAGTAATCTTTTTAAAATATTCCTGATCAATACGATTTGTTTTCGCATAATCTCTTAAGGCATTGGTAAGCCCTGTTTGGTTAGAGATATTTAAGTATTGATGTAATCTAGGTTTTCTTAAATCACAGTCAATGATAAGTACTTTTTCATATTTGGCTGCAAAGATAATTGCTAAATTTAAAGCAGTTGTTGTTTTAGATTCAAATGGTTGTGTGGAAGTAAGAGCAATTGAAGATATGTCTTTATCGACTGTAGAGAATTCTATATTTGTCCTAATATGTCGATAAACTTCCCCATAATCAAATTGAGAATCATTGGTTTGGGTTAATAGGTTGAAGCTTTTTCTTCTTGATTTTTTTTGTTTCTTGCTAAACATTATCTTTTTCTCCTTTTCATCAAATTAGAGAATAATCCCTTTTTGACATAATGTGTCGTTTCTACATTTTCATCTTTTAATATATGCATAGGATTTCTATACATGAGTATATCTAAATCATCTTCACTTATTTCTTTCTTTAATAATTGATAGACTTTATCTAAATTTGGTGATCTTTCACTTTGAGCACGATGCGTGTCAGTAGCTATACAATGAATGAGGTTGTGTCTTAATAATTCATAAGCATTTTCCTGCATAGTTTTACCATGCACACCTAAAAAACTTGTTGAATTGACTTGAATCATATAACCATTGTCCACTAAATTTTCGACACGTTCAATATCGATGCCACCTCTAAAATATCTTTCAATATGAGCAATAAGGACCTTATAGCCTGCGTGGCTCACTTCATAGAGTCTTTCTTCAAATTCATCATCAGAATGATGATTCTTTCTAACATCAAATTCACATAGTAAAGTATGAGTTCCTTCATAAGGAATAAGCCATTCATTTTTTAACTGACTCATATATTCATCATTTAAAAACAACTCAGCTCCATGAAAAATAGCTATATCCTTTTCCTTACCTATTTGTGCTAATTCCTCAATACGTGCTTTAAAACGTAAAACATCATCACCATTGTGTTTTCCACAAACAAGATGAGGTGTGGCAGCAATACCAACAATACCAATATTCTTTGCTTTATCTAAAGCTTTTATAGCATCTTCCTTGGAAGGCATGCCATCATCAATATTCCAGGCATAATGTCCATGTATATCAATATATTTCATTATTTATCCTCAAAATATGGAATCACACCAAGAACAGGTATCTCCAAGTATTTTTCGGCTTCTTCTTTATTATGTATATGTGTATCTAACATGAACATAATAAAATAATAACCACAACTTAACACAATACCTATTAAACCAGCAATGGCAACATTTCTAGTAAAGCTTGGTGATGAAGGTGTCTCAGCAACTTCAGCTTTATCGACAGTAATCATGTTGTCTACATCAAGTTTTTCTTTGATTTCAGCATAGAAAACATCAATTGTTGTATCAACAATTTCCTTACTTAATTCAGGATCAGTTGTTGTCGCAGTAATGTTAATAATCATAGTATCTGATTCATTAGAAACACTAATATATGATTGAACATCATCTCTTTCTAAGCCTAATTCATCAGCAACTTCACCTAAGATAGTTGTACCACCTATAAGTTCAACATAGTTATTAATCATTGAAGTATTAACACTAATGGAATTTGTATCAGTGACAGTTCCACTATCACTGCTGGTTTCCATTTTTGGGAAGATTCTAGCAGTAGATGTATATTCATTAGGAATAACAAAGATGGTGATGGCCGCTGATATAATCATACAAACCAGTGTCACAATGATAATCTTTCCTAATCTCTTTTTTAAATATTCGAATAATTCCAGTAAATTTATCTCAATTTCTTCATTCATTTCTTCCATTATTCGCTTACCTCCTCATTCATAATTTCATTAATTGTTTCTGTTGCACTTGTTACTGTTTCTTCATTAGGAACCATGGTATATAACTTACTATTAGGCATTGAATATAAGCCATAAGTTAATAAACCTGTACCATCAAGATATTGATTGGTCATTTCATAACTAGTCATATCACTTAATTGATAATTAATAATAGTTAAGATTTCTTCAGAAGTCATATTGGTTTCAAAAGTGCCTTCTACATTTTCTAATAATTCCTGATAATTAGATAATATTTCAGGTGTAATTAATTTTTCTATAATAGCCATTAATACTGCTTGTTGATTTTGAATACGATGTCTATCTCCTGAGGCATAAGCATATCTTTCTCTAGAGAAAGCTAAAGCCATAGCTCCATCCATATGATTTTCACCTTCATAAATTGTAATTGAACTATTGGTATGTGGGGTAAATGTTAAATCACTATAAACATCAATACCACCTATAACATCAACAATATTCACCAATGATGTAAAATTAATACGATAATAATAATCAATATCAATATCTAATAAATTGGCAATCGTATTAACTGTTTCATTAACACCATAAATACCAGAATGGGTTAATTTATCCTTAGCATTAA
This sequence comes from Erysipelotrichaceae bacterium, assembly GCA_021200395.1. Taxonomy (GTDB): domain Bacteria; phylum Bacillota_I; class Bacilli_A; order Erysipelotrichales; family Coprobacillaceae; genus JAJQDJ01. The sequence goes on along the minus strand of JAJQGQ010000294.1, from coordinate 7,050 downwards.
ACGATGCTAAAGTCACATAATAATCACGTGGAATACCCGTAAAAACAATCTTATGCGTATTCATATTCACTGTCATTACCATATTCACATCACTACGAGATCTTGTCGAAACAGCCCCATATGTATCAATACCAGTAATACAAATATTAAATACCCCATTATTAACAGCACCAGTATTAGCAATATTTTCAATTTCTTCTTGAATTTCAACCTGATAAATAACACGTGTCTCTAATTCAAAATCTTCATGTTCCTCTTCCAGCATACTACGATAAGCTTCATTAACAACAATCGCTTCTACTTGTCCATCATATAAGCTATCAGCTAGATAATAAAAATCACTATAAGAAGTATACTCTGCACTAATATTTTCTCTAATCTCACTTAAAGCTGTGGTTAGATTTTCTTCATCTTCTTCTTGATTAATACCTATCTTTTGTTCATTCAAATCTATTAATTCTTCATAATCACTACTTGCCATAACAATCACTGACATCGCATTTGTTTGATATGTTCCATTGACAAAGCCAGCAAGATAATTCTTCCCTTGATTAATTGCTACACATCCAATGATTAACCCAACTGATACAATAACAGCAATGATCCTAGAAATAACAGACCTTATACTTATATCTTTTGCTTTGAATTGTAATAAAATATTGACAATTAATAAACCAATAATTAAAGCTATAACAGGTATAAGATATTTTTGTGGTAGTATGTTAATCGTTACAAGCATGTATAAAAAAACACAACTTATTATCAATTGTAATCCGATAAATACTTTAGCAGATAGTATTTTCCTGATTATATTCATTTTTTCCTCCCTATATATCACAGAACTTTGAGTTCCTTGAGGATTATAACATATAATCTTATAAAACAAAACATTCTTTTTTAGAAAAATATGATTTTTTATGCATTAAAACTTATATTTTTCTAAAAAAAGAGAAAAGCTTATGCTTTTTCTCCTTATAAATCTATATTAGGTAAAGTAAATCCTCGACCTTTGACACTATGAATATCATTACTAATGATAAATGCTGTTGGATCAATATTTAATACAACTTCATTAATATGCGGATATTGACGGGCACTAATGACTGAAAGCACAGCATGTTGAGGTTCATGTAAATATCCTGTTGTAACATTCATAAAGGTACAACCACGGTTAATTTCTTTGAAGATAGCATCTGCTATTTGTTCATGTTTACTAGAAATAATTAATACTTGAATATTTCTTTCACCAATCAATAAGACTTTATCTAAAACATAATTAGAAATAACCACTGCAATAATACCATACAAAATACCTTCAAAACTAGAGAAGAATATTTGCATAAATAAAATGATAATATCACATACATTAATAATAGAAGCTAAAGAAATACCTGTTTTTTGATTAATAATCAATGGTGGTACATCCATACCTCCTGTACTATAACCTCTTCTAAAAACAATACCTAAGCCAATGCCAATACATATCCCAGCATAAATTGTACATAATAAGACATCATGCGAAATATTTTGTAAATAGCTGATATTTTCAAAGATTTCCAAAAAAATTGGGAAAGCAAAGGAACTTAATAATGTTCCTGCAACAAAAGATTTCCCTAAAAAAATCAATCCAATAACAAGCATCATCATATTTATCACAAAGACGATATTTGTATAATCGATATAAAATATTTTTTCTAAAGTTAAAGCAATACCTGTTGCGCCACCAACAATTAAGTTGGCAGGAATAGCAAAGACTGCATAGCCAAAGGCTAAGATCGCATTTCCCAGCAAAACAAGTAAGATATCACTTATGACTTTTTTCATTTATTCACCTTCTTTAACAATTGATTTTAAATAAGCATATATACAATCATCTAAATCACCATCTAAGATAGCTTTAGGATTATTTGATTCATAACCACTACGATTATCTTTAACCATAGAATAAGGATGCAAAACATAGGATCTTATTTGACTACCCCATTCTATCGCTTTTTGTTCTCCTTTGATATCACTGAGTTTTGATGCTTGTTCATCAAGCATGAGTTGATATAATTTTGATTTAAGAGTAATCATCGCTTGTTCCTTGTTTTGGAGTTGCGAACGTTGTGATTGACATGTGACAACGGTATTTGTAGGAATATGGGTAATACGAATAGCTGAATCTGTTTTATTGATATGTTGTCCGCCTGCTCCTGATGCTCTAAACGTATCAATACGTAAGTCATTTGGATCAATTTCAATTTGAATATCATTATTAAATTCTGGCATAACATCAACCGATGCAAACGATGTATGTCTTCTTTTATTCGAATCAAATGGTGAAATACGAACAAGTCTATGAACACCTTTTTCGGCTTTTAAATGACCATAAGCATTATAACCCACAAAACGCATAGTCACTGATTTTAAACCTGCTTCTTCACCATCTAAATAATCCAAAACCTCTACCTTATAACCTTTTTTATCGCCATATCTATCATACATACGCATTAGCATACTCGCCCAATCCTGAGATTCTGTTCCTCCAGCCCCAGGATGAATTTCCAATATAGCATTATGATGATCATATTCTCCAGAAAATAACAACGTTTTTTCAAATTCTGATAACTCGTGATTAAATGACATATAATCTTCATCTAAAACAGCTTTGAATTCACTATCATCTGTTTCTTTAACATATTCATATGTTTCTTCTAATTCATTTAATTGATGGAATAGCGTATCATACGCATCCACTTGTTTTTGCATAGCACTTAATTCATCATAGATTTTTTTGGCATGATCTTGATCATCCCAAAAATGTTCATCCATAGTTTGAATGGTTTTACCTTCGATTTCTCTTTTAAGCCCTTCAATATCTAACGAAATATATAATTCTTTCATCAAAGAACGGGCTTTTTCAAGCCCATTCTTAATTTCATACAATTCCATTATTTAAACTCCAAATCAATCTTCACAGCTGGAATTTGTTTTTCCTGTTCACTACCAGGAGCAATACCCATATGAACAATATTTCGTGCAATATCTAAGGCAATCGATTGTGTCATTTGTTCAAACATATAGAAACCTTCTTCGGTATATTCTTGTAAAGGATCTTTTTGGGCATAGGCACGAAGATAAATACCATTTCTGAGTTTTTGCATCGCATCGATATGATTAATCCATGAATGATCAATAATACCTAATAAAACACGTCTTTCATAATCTAATTTAACTTCAGGTGGTAAATCTTTATTAAATCTATTTTGATATTGAAGAAAACATATTTCTGATAAGCTCTTTTGTAATTTTTCTGGATCATGAGCCACAACTTCCGTATTCTTAGCTTCTAAACGAGCCAATAACATATAATTCTTACTAACAAACTTTAAGACACCATCAACATCCACAACATCAGTTTTATCCTCATGTTTCGTATAACTTTTAACAGCATGTTCAACTGAAGTCTCAAACATACCCTTGACAATATCACCCAAATCACTTTGTGACATAATATCATCACGTTCTTTATACATTATTTCACGTTGTTGACGCATAACATCATCATATTCCAACAAATGCTTACGAATATCAAAGTTTTGACCTTCGACACGTTTTTGTGCACTTTCAATAGACTTTGTAACTGTCTTACTTTCAATCGCTTCATCTTCTAAGAATTGTTCCGTAAACGAAGCTACTCTTTCACTCGCAAATCTTTGCATCAAATCATCTTCAAATGATACAAAGAATAATGAGCATCCAGGATCACCTTGTCGTCCTGAACGACCTCTTAACTGATTATCAATACGTCTAGACTCATGTCTTTCACTACCAATAACCATTAAACCACCAATCTCTGCTACTCCAGGGCCTAATTTAATATCAGTACCACGACCAGCCATGTTAGTGGCAATCGTAACTGCACCTTTAACCCCTGCTTTTTCAATAATTAAAGCTTCTTTAGCATGGTTTTTTGCATTGAGGACATTGTGTCTAATCTTACGACGTGTCAACATCTTACTCAACACTTCTGATGTTTCTACAGATACGGTACCTAATAAGATTGGTTGTCCATAGGCATGTCTTCTTTCAACTTCATCACAGATAGCTTTGTATTTTGCACTTTGTTTCGCATAAACCAAATCTGGCTTATCTTCACGAATGACAGGTTTATTGGTTGGTATTTCAATAACACGCATGTTGTAGATGAGTCTAAATTCTTCTTCTTCAGTTTTTGCGGTACCTGTCATACCAGCTAATTTATTAAATAATCTAAAGAAATTCTGATATGTAATGGTTGCTAAAGTCACTGTTTCCTCTTTAATTGGAACCCCTTCTTTAGCCTCAATAGCCTGATGCAAGCCATCACTATAAGCACGTCCAGGCATGACACGACCAGTAAACTGATCAATAATCATAATACTGGCATTTCTAATATCATGACTACCATCTTCTGTCGCAACCATATATTCTACATCACGGCTCATTGTATAGTTTGCTTTTAATGCTTGATTGATGCGATGCACTAGGGCTGTATGTTGAGGATCATAAAGGTTTTGGATTTTAAAGCTTTTTTCAGCCTTATTAATACCCTCACTTGTTAAAGTAACGGTCTTTGATTCCACATCAATTTCATAATCAACATCGGCTTTTAATGACTTCACAAACTTATCAGCTTGAATATATAAAGCAGCCGTATTTTTCTTACCACCAGATATAATCAATGGTGTACGAGATTCATCAATTAAAATAGAGTCAACCTCATCTACCAAAGCAAAATTCAATGGTCTTAAAACTTTATCCTCTAAACGTGTTACCATATTATCACGCAAATAATCAAAACCTAATTCAGCATTTGTCGTATAAGTAATATCACAACCATGTTGAGCACGTTTTTCATCTTTCGTTAGTTCACGTTTATTCAAACCAACAGTTAAACCTAAAAACTCAAAAACCTTGCCATTATCAACCTTATCACGTCCAGCTAAATAATCATTAACCGTAACAACATGCACACCTTTACCTTCCAAAGCATTTAAATAAACCGGGAAAATAGAGGTTAAGGTTTTTCCTTCACCTGTCTTCATTTCCGCAATATCACCATTATGCAATGATATAGCACCCATAATCTGTACCTTAAATGCTTTCAAGCCCAAACAACGATAAGCTGCTTCTCTAACTGTCGCATAAGCTTCTACCAATATATCATCCAATGTTTCACCATTACTTAAACGTTCTTTAAATATATGAGTTTGCGAAGCTAATTCTTCATCACTCATAGCTTGATATTTTGGTTCTAAATCCAATACTTGTTGTGCTTGTTTATCTAAATCTTTTAAGATTTTATTATCCTGTGAAAAAGCTTTCTTAATAGAACCAAAGAATCCTTTTTTTTCTTTTTGTGGTGTGGTACTAAAAGCGATAGGCTGTGTATTATTGGTTGTTTCTTCTTCAAACGTTTCTACGACAATGTCTTCACCTAAATCATCACTTAAATCCACAATTTCAACATCAGGATTCAAACCTTTCTCAGCCAGTTCCTGTGCTTCTTTTTTTTCTAATTCTTTTGTTTCCTTAGCTTCTTTTTTCTTTAATTGTTTTCTTATTTCCTGTTTTCTACTTGCCATGAACAAATCTCCTTTCATGCTTGGTAGTCTCAACCATTATAACACATTAATAATGAAAAACAAGTCAGATAAAAGTAAAATCATCTTAACATTCTACTTGCCATAAATTCCCATGCTTTCAAATGATCTTCACTTAAACATTCATTATTATCAAAATATATCCAAGACCAATGTCCCATATATTGATAAGGCTTTTGATTTTCATCAAAATACTGACCACTTGTATCAATCACATGTTCACTTGTTGAAACATGAAGATCACGAGCTCCTATTTTTCTTAAACGGACAATAGTTGGTATCTCATGTAACAAAGGATCAACAACATCATCATCCAATGAATATACAAAATACATTGGTAAATCTTTGATATTCAAGATATCATCATCACTAATATAACAATCTGGCATCGCTTCACAAATAGGAACAATGGCTTTATACTCATCACTATATTCCATACCCATCAGTAATGTCATATAACCACCATTGGAACATCCACATATAATCACATTTTCAATATGATGCTTAACCTTATAATCTTCAATCAATGCATGTAATGATGAAGTATAATAAGAATATCTTTTACCTTGAATCTTTCCACCAAAAAAATTACTACCTTTACCATCATCATCCATCCAATACGTTGGACATTGAGGCACCAACACATGCACACCACCAAACATACTTTGAAACTTATCACTTATGAGCGCAGTCACCTTGTTTGCTAAAACACATATATATGGATCAGTATCAACCAGACCACCTTCACCCAAACCATGTAACCACACAATCAAAGACTTACTATCTTGTAATGGCTTATAATAAGCATAGTGATAAGCCACATCTTCATAAGTATAACTATCTAATGTGAACGTATCAGCACATGTATATCGATGATGATAATTCTCTTCTATACACCATTCATCTAAATATGTAATCTTTAATGTATAAGGCTTACTATAAGTATTATATTGAGTATGCATATCAAATATCAATGGATTCCCTTCACTAGGTGAACATCTTAGTTTAATCAATACATATGATGAAGAATCATCAACCTTTTCACCTTTATCATTACATAAGTAAACATCCTCAATATATCTTTCACAACTATTAACCACAATAGGAAAATCAGGTTTCGTCATATCAGCCATTTGTCTTGTTTCTATAACCTTAAGATTTTCTTTTAAAACAACATCAATTTCTTTTTCCAAACTTACCAACACATAACTTACACTACAACCATAATCAAATCCCTGAATATAAATATCATAAGTACCTTTCATCTTTTTTCACTCCCTGATGCTATTTTACACTTAATTTTTTAATATCACAAGCAATTCATCCCCTTCCTTACTTTTAAAAGTCAGGGAGGGGATGAATTGCTATAATATAAATAATGTTTGCAATAAGTGTTGTAATGCTATTGTGATTATGATATAAT
>JAJQGQ010000070.1:348-11050 GCA_021200395.1 Erysipelotrichaceae bacterium | reverse complement strand
TTTAAGTGGTACAAAGATAAATCTAGATAGAAATGCAGTAGCTATTCATTATCCTCATCAAAAAAGAAATAATATTGAGGATTGGGATAAGTTTATAAGTAATATTATTAAACAAAGAGAATATATTTATCAAAAATATCCCTTACCAGAAGTTAAAGCATGGATTAATCATCCTAGTAGTGATACTTTTAATCAATATTTGATAAATAGTTTAAAACTATAATTTGTTTATTTTTTCTAATGATTATTTTTTAGTCTCTTTTTATTAATTTATGAATCATTATACTTGTATATGGGAAGTGATATAATGATTATAGAAAAACTATTAGAAGGGACAAATCTAACTGAAACAGAAAAACAAATTGCTAAATACTTACTTGATGAATCCAATCCTATTGATCATATTACCAGTAACGAATTAGCTAGTAAGTCATATACTTCACAATCATCAGTTGTAAGATTGTATAAAAAATTAGGAATCTCTTCTTATCGTGAATTTATCATGAAATTATCTTTGGAAAGAAAAGAATATTATCAATCACAAGATTTATTTGAAAATGACATTACTGAGAATTTTAAATCTTATGATTTAATAATGATGACACTTACGAAAATGTATAATAAAACGATTACAAATACTAAACTTAAATTAGATCGTAATACAATAACACGTATTTGTAATCGTATAATAAGCATCCATACAATTGATATATATGCTAGTGGATACGGTGAAGCTATAGGATTAAGATTACAAACTGCTTTGCAATCTTTAGGTAAATATTGTACTTTTAATAATCATATCAATCAGTTATATCTTAATAATATAAGTGATTCTAAAAATCACATGGCTATTTTGATAACTTTAGATAATGATCAAGGTATAATACATATTGCCAAAGCTTTAAAAGAATATCATATTTATAGTGTTGTATTTTTAGATTCTCTAGAAAGTGAATTAGTATATATATGTCAGGATGTTATTATATATGATAAGACAGAAATATCTATTCCGTTAGAATTAGAAACTATAACTGCTATGATTTCTATTGAATATATTGTTTTATTGTTATTATCACTTGTGTATGCTAAAACTCAAAATATATTATCTAAATATTAAACCAATACATATATTTGTATTGGTTTTTATTATGAAAAAGAAAACGGTCATTCAACCGTTTTCTAATATATGAGAGTTAAGCATCTTGCTTTTCATATACTAACAAGAATGGAATATAAATCACTGTAGCTAAAGCCATGACTAATAACTGTGAAATAGCACCCATAATATTGCCACCAGTACCTAAGAAACCAAATAAGATTGGTGGACAAGTCCAAGGAACTTCAACAACATAATGAGGACAAAATTCAATAACGGTTAAAATATAACCAAGAATAATACAAGCACAAGGAGCTAAGATAAATGGAATATCTAAGATAGGATTTAATACTAATGGAATACCAAATGTCATGGTTTCATTGATATTAAACATACCAGGAACGACGGATAATGTAGCAATAGCCTTGGTATCTTCTTTTTTACCAAAGATAAAGATAGCAATAATGAGACCTAAAGTCACTCCAGAGCCACCCCATTCAGCAAAACCTTGCATCATTGACATATTTAATACATTTGGTGTTTGTTGCGTATCATTGGTAGCTGCATAGACTGACATATTTTCAATAATCATTGGTTCAAAGATAGCACTCTTAACAGCACCTACCATATTGTTACCATGAATACCAACACACCAGAATAACATAATAATGATGTATAAAATAACAACGGCAACAATATTACCACCAATAATTACTTTTAATGGCTCTTGGACATAAGTAGAAATCAATGAATTCAAATCTTGACCTAAGAATGTCATAGAAGCCCATCCTACTGTACCTACAATAATTAATGCTAAACAAGTAGGAATAGTTACTTCGAATGCTTTCGCAACTCCTGGAGGTACTTGATCAGGCATCTTAATTTTTAAAGCATCGACTTTACGCAAAGCACAATACAATTCCATCCCTAAAATACCAATAATTAATCCAGTAAATAAACCTGTAGCACCCATGTAAGATGTTTGAATAGCAGAGAAAGATCCTAAATCTGTTAAAGAAAAAGTAGTAGTAACATCAGAAAAACTAGTAGTTGCATCAAATGTATTATATTCAGCAATAAAACCTGAATTTAATACTTGTTCCAACAATTGTCCAATCGTAACAGTTGTTTTTTCGGCTCCCATAGTACCTTCAATAGCAGGTGTATAAGCTGCCATATCAGCAATACTCCAAGAATAAGGTGTTACTGTAAACCACATCATAAAAGCCAAAACAGCAGGATAAGAACCTGTTTCACCATTAGCTTGAGCAATATTCACTCCTACTAACATACAAACACCAATCGCAATACAACCAATTGTTGCAGTATTAATAGCATTAAAAATACTATTCAATGGTTCTAATACCATGATTGGCGAAAAGAATTGCCCTAAACCAGTTGATTCATTAACGAGTACTGAAGTCCACAGTACAGCAACAGCACCTGAAATTGTGGCAGGCATGTAATCCTGAAATGCGTTTTTGATGGAAGACAAATATTTGTTTTGTCCACACCATGAACCAACGCGTCCCATAACGTCAGCAAATTTGTCCATATCATTTTTCCTCCCTTTTTATATGATATGGTTATATTTTAACTGAATGTTTATTTTACTCAATTGTTCTAAAAACATCTGGTTGAAGCTATTCAATATTTTCAATGAAAAAATATTTTTATGACTTTTTTCAACCAAAAGAAAAAGCTTAGAAACATTCTAAGCCCTGCCAATAAAGCATATTTGTGTCAAAAATATTTTAAGGTTTATTCGTTTATTGACAATCTTATTTTAGCAAAATACTTAGTGAATACAATTTGATCATAAATAATAGAATAAATTATTCATGATTTTGATATTGACATGATTATTTTATGATAGTTTTATTGTCAACAATTATTGTGATTATTGTTATTATTCTTTATAATGTTAATAGGTGATGAGTATGAAATATGAATATGATATTAATGATAATGAAACATTATTGGAGATAATTAATAAAACAGATGAAACATTGGTAAAACAATATTTAAATAACATTCTTATGAATGATCAATTACAAGCACTAGATTTTAAATTAACCACCAACAAAGCTATCTCTTCTTCAGATATGAAAAGATATATATTTTGTGTGGAAGAAATATTTAATCAATATAAAGGAAAAAATAATCGTATATTAAGTAAGAATTATTCTGCTTTATTATTACATTTATTATCTTTTTTAATGAATTATGGTTATGCTATGTTTGATAAGCAGTATTATAAAGAGGCTTTTATCTTATCCTCTTATATATTTAGTAAAATTAATCCTTCTGATATATATGATGAAAAAGGTACAAGAGATCATCTTAATAGTGAATGTATATCATTATGGGATAAAATTTTAGATAAATGTGATAAACAAACAATTGAACATATATATCATTGGTTAAAGGATTATTTGGATAGATCATTACGAAATTATTACATTGATATATTCTTTTTAAATCATTTTAAAGATAAAAATTATCTTGAGGATAAATTAATATATTTGAGTGAACATTTATATCAAGAAAATTATGAAAGATATAAAGATGAATTTCGTATACAAAGATGGGGAAACATGTGTATTATAGTTTTGAAACAATTGGGTTATTCTTATGAACAAATTCATGAATATCTCAAAGACTATTGGCACTATCCATTTATTCGTCAACAATATATCACTTATTGTATAGATCATCAATTATATGATGAAGCTATTCTTATATTAGAAGAATCATTACAATTAGATACAAAGAAGGAAGATATTATTCAATATCGTCAACAATTAAAGGATATATATCTTAATTTAGATGATAACGAAGCATATAAGAAACAACTATGGTATTCAATTACTGTTGACGATCCTGGTAATCTTGATGATTATTTAAAACTTAAATCATTATATACTGATAATGAATGGAAAGATATAAGAGAAGATATATTTTTAATATTACCTGATGACTATCCTTTTGACATATTATATAAAGAAGAGAAGCTTTATGATAGATTGTTAGAATTTGTCATCAATAAACATAATTTCACTTATCTATATAAATATGATGATATTTTAAAAGATAAATATCCTAAACAAATATTACAAGCATATCAAACAATACTGAATGAAAGAGTCAAGAATACAGCTTATAGGGAGACTTATCGTAGCTGGGTAACTAATCTTATAAGAATGAGAGAAATAGATGGTGGAGAAAAGATAGTAGATGAAATAGTACAAGAGTGGAAAATAAAATACCATAATAGAAAAGCTTTAATGGAAGAATTAGAGAGATTATAGGAGAATAGTATGGATTTTGAAGATTTATTTGATGAAGATGTTGTTAATAGAGGTTATGGTTATTTTATGGAAGGACGTGTAATGAATTTTAAAATGACCGATAAACTTATTACTGCACAAGTTCTTGGAACACATAAGTATGACGTAGAAATACATATAAGTCATAATCATATAGTAGATATGGAATGTAATTGTTATTATGGGGATAAGTGTAAACATATGGCTGCAGTTTTATCTTATTTTGATGAACATTATTCTGGAAATATAACATTGGATAGTGAATTAAATAAATATAAGAAAGAAATTGATCATACAATTCAATATTTTTCGGATAGAGATGGTTTTATATCATTTCATCAAGCAAGAAATTTTATAGGCAACATTCAAAATATTATTTCTTATGATGTTGGAACACTTATGGATAATAGAGATTATTTGGAGGCTTTTGAACTCACTGCTTATATATTTGATAGAATATATAATGTGGATATGGATGATTCAGTTGGTGGTAAGATAGAGATAGCAGAAGAATGTGTATCAATATGGAAAGAGATTATCGATGCTGCTGATGAAAGGACAAAGGATAAGATGTATCAATGGTTGGAAAATTATATTGAAACATCGTGTAGTGATTTTAATGGATATGTTGAAGAAATATTAGATGAGTATTTTTGGTAAGTTAAGGAAAAATTATGAGTTATAAGGAAGAAGTCAAAGAATTAAAAAAAGAGATCACAAAAATAGTGAATAAATATAAAGACAGATATAACTTTATCACATATCATAATGCGAATTGTTTAATATCTGATATGGATAATATACTTCATGGTATTGTTCAGGAAATGGTAGAAAATCAATGTTATGATGACGCTTTTAATTTATCTTCATATATGTTTATAAAATTATCTAAAATAGAAATGGATGATTCAGCAGGATATCTAAGTGTTTTTTATGATGAATGTATAAAACTTTGGGATAATATTATTGAAATCTCTGATGCAAAAACAAATAACAAAATATTTCAATGGCTTATGAAATATCTTAATAATGATTATATCTTTGATTTTGCTCAGGAACGATTAGAACCTGTTTTTATGAACAATTTCAAAGATAAAAAGCATCTTAATAAAAAATTATCCTTTACTAAAGAAAAAGCAGATTTTATTATTATTGATAATGAATGGCTTCAAAATTATGAAGTAGCTAAATGGCTTTGCTATCATTTACAAGTTATGAAAGAACTTGATTTCTCTTATGATGAACTTGCTCAATTTTGCAAAGACAATTATCAATATTCGTCAATTCGTAAAGCTTATGTTTTATTATGTATAGAACAGCAAAAATATAATGAAGCAACTGATATTTTAAACGAATCAATACATTTAGATAGAAAATATAACGGATTAGTCAATGACCATTATCACCAATTAAAAGATATTTATTATCTTCAGGGTGATATCGAAGCATATAAAAATCAATTATGGTTATTAATTACAAGATATGATATGGGAAACATGGATGATTATAAAGAATTGAAATCTTTATATAATAGTAATGAATGGCTATATATAAGAGAAGACATATTTGATATATTATCAAAACATTCATATGTTGATAAATTTTATAAAGAAGAGGGTTTATATGATAGATTGTTAGATTTTGTAGTTAATAGTGATGGATTGAATCCTTTATATAATTATGAAGATGATTTAAAAGATAAATATCCTAAAGAGTTACTTCAAAAATATACTATTGAATTAAATAAGATGGCATATATTGGAGGCAAAAGAAGTAAATATCGCAATTGGGTTAAAATATTAAGAAAAATGTTAAAAATTGATGGTGGAGAAGAGGCAGTTAAACAAATCGTTGATGATTGGAAAGTTAAATATAGAAATAGACCAGCATTGTTAGAAGAATTAAATAGATTATAAGGAGTCATATATGAATTGGGAAGATGAATTTAGAGGTATCATTGTCGGTAGAGGTTATGATTATTTTTTAAGTAATCGTATTGAAGATTATCATGAAACTGATAAACTTATAAGTGCTACTGTAACTGGAACCAATAACTATGATGTTCAAATTAGATATAATAAAAAACGTATTATGGGGATGACATGTACATGTCCTTATGCTGCAAAAGGGTTTAATTGTAAACATATGGCAGCAGTCTTGTTTAAATGGGATGAAAATCATGCTGATAAGGAAATTGAAGAAGATGATGTAACTATTGAAGATGTTATGCAGCAAGCTAGCAATGAACAAATCAATGAGTTTCTTTTAGATTTACTGCAGCAAGATACAAATCTCGCATTAAAATTTAAAACAATGATATGTCATAAAGTATCTCAAAAGGATATGAGAAATTATAAAGCTAGTATTGATAGTATTATTGACTCTTATGTTGTGTATGATACTGTTGATTATTATCATGCTTATGATTTTATGCATGATATTAACACTTATTTAAAAGAAAATGTTGATTTACTGTTGCAATCTGAATGCTATTTTAATGCTTTTGATTTATCATCATATGCATTTGAGAAAATTAATGTTTTAGATATGGATGACTCAGGTGGTGAAAAAACGACTTTTGTTTGTGTATGTACTGGTATTTGGGATAATATTATTAGTAGGGCTGATGCAGCAACTATTGATAAAATGTTTCAATGGTTTTTAGATTACTTAGATGGTTCTGATTTTGCCTATTTAGAACATCACCTTCTAGATTACCTTATGAATCATTTTAAAGAGAAAAAATATTTGCAAATAAAATTAACATATATCAAAAAACAAATGAGCGATGATTATTTAATAGAAGAATATGGATATTATGATTACTTATTTATCAATTGGGCAAAAAATTATCTTCAAGTTATGATTGAATTAAACTTATCAGAAAATGAGATTAAGCTGTATTGTGATAAATATTGGGAATATGCTGAAATTCGTCAAATGTATATTACATATTGTATAAATCATCAACAATATGATAATGCTATAATAGCATTAAACGAATCAATATTATCTAATAATGGTAATCATCATATTACTGATTATCGTCATCAACTAAAAGATATATATCTTACTTTAGGAAATGATAAGGAATATAAAGATCAATTGTGGTTGCTTGTTATTTTAGATAATCCAGGTAATGTTGATGATTTTAAAGAATTAAAAGCATTATATACTAATGAACAATGGCAAGAAATAAGAGAAGGCATCTTTATGATTATCCACGATGATTGCGATATGGCTCCTTTGTATAAAGAAGAAAAAATATATGATTGTTTATTAGACATTGTTCTGAATGATTCGGGTTTATATAAATTGTGGCAATATGAAGATGTATTAAAGGAAGTTTTTCCTCAAGAATTATTACAAAAATACACGAAAGAACTCAATGAAATGGCTTATCGAAGTGCTACTAGACGACAATATCAACAATGGGTTCAATATATGGAAAAAATGAAAAAAATTGATGGTGGAGAAAAAGCTATTCAACAAATCGTTAATGATTGGAAAGTAAGATATAGAAATAGGCCAGCATTGATGGAAGAATTGAGTAGATTATAAGGAGTATATATGGATTGGGAAGATGAATTTTGGAGCGAAATATTAAATAGAGGATTTGATTATTATATTAATGGACATGTTAAGGATTTTAATATTACAGATGATATGATAACAGCTAAAGTTATTGGAAGTAAAGATTATCAGGTTAAAGTAAATTTGCATAATAATCATATTAGTCATATGTCTTGTAATTGTGCTTATGGTGATAATTGTAAACATATGGCTGCAGTACTTTATCAATGGGATAATTATTGCTATAAAATTAAAAACGCTCAGGAAACTACAAGTAACGAGAACCTTATTAATCAAGCTACCGATTTACAAATAAAAGAATTCTTATTAAATGTATTAAATAAGGATAGTAGTTTAGCACTTAAATTTAAAACATTTATACAAAATAAAATAATAGATAGTGATGTACAAGAATATAAAAATCATATAGATCGTATTATTCAATCTCATATGGATCGTTATCATTATATTAATTACTCAGAAGCAACAAATTTTGCGATTGATTTGGAAAAATTCTTAAATGAAGATGTTCAGATGATGCTCAATTCAAAGTGTTATGATGCTGCATTTGATGTTTCAGTTTATTTGTTTTTACAAGTTTGTGATGTTGATATAGATGATTCGGGTGGTGATAGTGGTAGCATTGTTTGTGAATGTATTAAAATATGGGATAAAATATTAGATCAATGTCATAATGATACATCTGATAAGATGTTTCAATGGTTTATTAATCATTTGAATAGTTATTCTGATTATTTAGATGATTATTTAAAAGAGTTTCTTATGAAACGATTCAAAGAAGAAAAATATTTAAAGGATAAATTATCATTTATAGATAATAAAATTCAACAATCTAAAGATATGAGTAAACCATGGTATATACGTTCACAAATGGAAGAGTGGTTAAAATATCGTATTCAAATTATGATAGAATTGAATTTTTCTGATGAAACTATTGATAAGTTTTGTGAAGAATATTGGAATTATTCATTTATCAGGAAAATGTATATTTCAATATATATCGATAATCATGAATATGATAATGCTATTCAAGTATTGTTAGAATCTATTGATTTAGATGCTGATTATCCTGGACTTGTTGATAATTATCGTAAACAGTTAATAGATCTATATAAAATGATAGGTGATTTAGAGCAATATAAAAAGCAGTTATATATCATAATAACTGAAGACACAAGAGTTGATTTGGATTATTATAGGGAATTAAAATCTTTATATTCTAGTGATGAATGGGTTATGATAAGAAATGAAATTTTTGAAAAGTCACCTAGAAATATCTATGATTTATATCAAGAAGAAAAAATATATGATAAATTATTAGATTATGTATTAAATAGTCGAGGATTATATACTATAACTGAATATTTGGATGATTTGAAAGATATCTATCCAACACAACTTTTAGATAAATATCAAACTGAACTGAATAAAGAAGCAAGACATACAGCAAGTCGCACAGAGTATCATGAATGGGTTAATTATCTAAGAAGAATGAAAGAAATAGAAGGTGGAGATAAAGTTGTTCAACAAATCGTTGATGATTGGAAAGTGAAGTATAAAAATAGACGTGCTTTAATGGATGAGCTAAGTAAACTATAAAGGCATTTTCTAAAATGTCTTTTTTGTTTTGATTTAAATTCGCAGAATATGTGAAAATGTGTTGATTTTTTGTAAGACTGGAGGTTATAATAAAATTGATAATATAAGAAGGGAGAATAAAATGAAAAAGTTATTGAAAACAATGCTTGTTTTAGTTATGTCTTTTGCATTAGTGGCACAATTTCCTGTAAATGTACATGCTGAAGATGAAACAATTAAAAGCATTGAATTGTATTGTGATGAAACGACACTTGTGCTAGATAGTGATTATAACTATTATACATCTGCATATGTCAATATCAGTCCTTGGTTTGCTGATTATGAGAGTATTGAATGGGATTTGAGTGACGATGGTATCGTTTCTTTAGGAGTTGATGAAGATGATTGGGCTTGGTTAGAAGCTGAAAGTGAAGGATGCGTCACTTTGACTGTCACTGTTATTGGTAATAGTGGTGCAGTATTTACTGATTCTTGTGAAATTACAGTAGTTGCTCCAGTTGATACTGTTGATAGTATTTCATTGGATGAAACAGAAGTAGAAATTTATGATGGTAATGATTATTACATTGTTCTTTCAGTGGAACCTATAAATGCTAATTATACTGTTGAATGGAGTTCAAGTGATGAAGATATAGTTGAATTAGATTCTTATTGGGGTAAGTATTGTTATTTTATAGCGAATAGTGCAGGTAATGCGACAATTACTGCAAAAGTTACTGATGGTAATGGTGATATACAAGAAATATCTTGTGAAGTGACAGTTCTTGAAACTCCAGCACTTGAAAGTTTTGAAATTGATGAAACAATTACAAGTTATGTTGATTATTATGATTATATAGAAGAATATCCTAGTTCATATAATGCTGACTATGAAGTTGAATGGAGTTCAAGTAATGAGAGTGTTGTTACTGTAGATGAATGGGGTGAAATCTATTGTGAAAGTGAAGGAACTGCTACGATAACTGCAACTGCAACAGATAGATATGGTAATACCTTTACAGATACTTGTGAAGTGACAGTTTTACCGATTCCAGCACTTGAAAGTTTTGAAATTGATGAAACAATTACAAGTTATGTTGATTAT
>JAJQGQ010000070.1:0-248 GCA_021200395.1 Erysipelotrichaceae bacterium | reverse complement strand
ATGAAGTTGAATGGAGTTCAAGTAATGAGAGTGTTGTTACTGTAGATGAATGGGGCGATATCTATGGTGTAGGTGAAGGAACTGCTACGGTTACTGCAACTGCAACAGACTCATATGGTAATACATTTACAGATACTTGTGAAGTAACGATTTTGCCAATTCCCGCACTTGAAAGCTTTGAAATTGATGAAACAATGGTAATTCAAAATAATTTGGGGTTGCAAAGATTTTAATTATCAAATTAGATG
>JAJQGQ010000318.1 GCA_021200395.1 Erysipelotrichaceae bacterium | reverse complement strand
ACAAAAAAAAGCTTCAAAGAAGCTTTAACGACGATTTCCTCGTGAATTTCCCATAATCATTAAGAATATTCTTAACATACTCATCAATGTTGATATTAACGCAGCTACATATGTTAAAGCAGCAGCATTCAACATCTTTTTAGCACCATCATATTCACTATCTAATAAATAATTCTGTTGCAGAATTTCTAAGGCACGCGAAGAAGCATCAAATTCTACAGGTAGAGTAATCATTTGAAAAGCTAAAATACCACACATCAAAATAAAACCAAACAATGCTAATGGCGTACTACCTAGAAGTAATCCAATCATAATCGCAATCCAGCCTAAATATTGACCAGCATTCGCAAATGGCAGGATAGCATTTCTAAATGCAATAGGCATATAGCCTTCTTGATACTGCAATGCATGACCACATTCATGGGCTGCAACTGCTAAAGATGCAATAGAATGACCATGATATATTTCTGTTGATAAATTAATGGTTTGTTTTGATGGATTATAGTGATCACTTAATTGACCCTTAACTTCGTAAATATCAATATCATATAAACCATGACTATTGAGTATTTCTCTTGCTACCTGATAGCCTGTTATACCTCTATAACAAGGAATTCTTTGATATTTACGATAAGCTGATTGTACTCTTGCTTGCGCTATTAAAGATAAAATAGCTGCTATAACAACAAGTATTGTTCCTATCATATAGTATGTATTGTAATAATAGTACATTTGATTCACCTCGATTGTATTTTATAGGAATAATATGAACTAGATATGAAAAAGATGCAATGATTAATTCATTGCATCTTTTAATCTATTACTTGGCTTGAATGATACAGTTCTACTAGCTGGAATAATCATAGGTTCTTTTGTTTTGGGGCTAACACCTTTACGAGCCTTTCGGTCGTTAACTTTGAATGTCCCAAATCCAGAAATTAAAACCTTATCTCCTGATAGAAGGGATTCAGTCATGGTATCAAATACAGCATCGACTAATGATTCCGCTTCTTTTTTTGTCAAATCTTTTTTTTGAGCAACAGTATCAATAAGTTCTTTTTTATTCATTTGTATTGCCTCCTATTAAATCTAAGTAGAAGTATAACATTTCATGGAATTTAAAGCAACAAAAAATTATAAAACTATTGCAATTACATTGGTTTTTCCTTTGTTGACAATTTTGCTTAAAATATCGTGTACACGGATACAAGCAGACTCATTCATAGAGCCTAGTTTCATGCGCATTCCTTCGTTAATAAGGTCGCCTAATTTTCGACCAAAAACGTCACAATCAAAGATAGCCGATTTATTATTTTCACCATTTTGTTGGAGATATTGAATAAAAGCTTCAGCTTGTTCTTTGGAACCAATGATAGGTTCAAAAGTCGATTCAATATCGACTTTTATCATATGAATCGTTGAAGCTTTTGATACAAGTTTCATCCCATAACGTGGGCCTTGCTTAATGACTTCTGGTTCACTTAATTCTATATCATCCATCAATGGTAAAGCATAGCCATATCCTGTTTGTTTGACCATTTGAATAGCATTTTGATAAGCTTGATATTCTTGGGCCTTTTGTTTTAAATCTTGAATCTGACGTAAAAATAAGGCTGCATCAAAGGTATCTTGTTCAAGTATTTCATTCAATATCTCATTATACAGGCCTTTTCTTTCTTTGATACGTAGGGTAGCTGAGGATGTAGATGTATCAACAGATATCAGATAAGCTTTTTTAACAAAGTCAAACTGACTCATATTATCTGCAATGGTTTCGACATCACGAAAGCGATGAATAGTAGAAATGGATTTTTCTAAAGCTTCATCTAAAGTTTGTTTTAACCAATGTGTTGCATCCATCATCGCTATCCAACGAGGAACTTCTATTTTGACTTCATGAATGGGAAATTCAAACAATGCTTCTTTAAGTAAATGGGCAATATCTTCTTCTGTCATTTCATTGACTTTCAAAGGAATTGTTGGTACTTGATGTTTTTGTTTTAAATCTTCAACCAGTTCATGACAAGCTGTACTACGTGGATCATTTGAATTAACCACGATGACAAATGGTTTACCAATATTTTTTAGTTCATTGATAATGTCATCACTAGCTTGTTGATAATCTTTTCCATCTATTTCACAAATCGAACCATCACATGTCACTACAATACCAATGGTAGAATGATCAGAAATCACTTTTTTTGTACCAATACGTGCTGCTTCATCAAATGGAATAGCTTCTAAATACCACGGTGTCTTAACCTGACGAATACCAGAATCATCCTGATAACCTTTAGCCCCCTCTATAACATAACCCACACAATCAACTAATCGTACATTCACACTTAAATTATCATCCACATGAATATGAGCAGCTTGATTAGGTATAAACTTAGGTTCTACAGTCATAATCATGCGTCCTTCACCTGATTGGGGAAGTTCATCGATAGCTCGCAATTTGGCATCAGGATCATCTATATAAGGAATAACTGCCACTTCCATAAAACGTTTAATAAATGATGACTTTCCCACCCTCACTGGACCTACTACCCCAAGATAGATATCACCACCACAACGTTTACCAATATCTTTCAATATTTCTTGCATAAATATCCTCCTTCGTTTCATTATATGAAAAGGATAAAACTTTATGCAAAAAGGTCATTATTTCATGACCTTGTAACTATGATTCATAGGACCACTGCCTTTACCTAAATCAAGACCATAGGCTAAAGCCCCTGTTAAATATTCTTTTGCTTTATCAATAGCTTCTACCAAAGGATAACCCAATGCTAAATAAGAAGCAATAGCACTTGATAAAGTACAACCTGTACCATGCGTATTATCATTATCAATACGCTTAGATATAAACCAATGATAATGATGACCATCATATAAACAATCCTGTGCATCCTCAATCAAATGACCACCTTTAACTAAAACATTAACATGATGTTTATCATAAATAAGCTTAGCTGCTTCTTCCATTGTTTCCTTATCTTTTATCTTTAACCCACAAAGAACCTCAGCTTCTGGTATATTAGGTGTTATTAAAGTAGCTAAAGGAATGAGTTCCTTTTGTAAAGTTTCAATAGCATCATCATTAATCAATTTTGCCCCACTTGTCGCTACCATAACAGGATCAACAACAATATTTTTGGCATCATATTCTTTTAATTTCTTCACAATTGATAAAATCAAATCACTACTAGACACCATCCCAATCTTAATGGCATCAGGATAAATATCTTGAAAAATACAATCTAACTGTAATTCACAAAACTCACTTGTCACATTCATGATCCCATAAACACCTGTTGTATTTTGGGCTGTCAAAGCATTAATCACTGACATACCATAAACACCTAAAGAACACATTGTCTTCAAATCTGCCTGAATACCTGCACCACCACTACAATCACTACCTGCTATTGTTAAAGCTGTTTTCATTTAAATCCCTCCAATTTTCAATATACATATCAGCTATATTCTTTATATTTTCTCTAGCATAATCATCTTTTACGCCAATCACTTTTATGCCACATTGTTTAGCTGCTATAGCACTACTCACACTATCTTCAAAAAGAATACATTCGTTAGCCTTTGTATGAATTCTTTTTAAGACTTTTAAATAAAATTGTTTATCTTTTTGACATTTGAAATCATCACAAGTCAATATATCTTTAAAATAATGATATATATTAAGTCTTTGAAAGCTTATAGTTATAAGTTTTTTAGGTGATGAACTCACAATGTATAATGAATCATTTTTATTCTTTAAGATATTTAATATATCGATGATACCCTCTTTTAATGGAACTTCATTGGCATAATAACCATATAGATATTTTTGTAATGAGCTGATAATTTCATCGATGGAATCATCTAATTCATAATGATTTTTTAAATACGATGCACTTTGTTGAAAAGTCATGGGATAAAGAACATCATTCAAATCTTCTTTAGCAACTATCCCTTTTCCTTGTAAATATATTTTCCCTAAATCCTCATAAATCCCCATTGAATCCAAAATAGTTCCATCCACATCAAACAAACCAACCATTACAAAGACTCCACTGCCTTTAATAACTGCTTTACTGAACCAACAATATCATCACTCTTAAATACAGCAGAAACGACAGCTACTCCTGCAACACCAGTTCCTTTTAACTTCATAATATTATCAAGACTAATCCCACCAATAGCCACAATAGGTATATCAATAACTGAAGTTATATGTTTTAAATCATCAATAGCCAAAGGAATCGTATGATCTTTCGTTGAAGTAGGAAATACTGCTCCCATACCTAAATAAGTAGCTCCTGCTTGCTTTGCTATAAGAGCTTCATCTAAATTATGAGCTGTTACACCAATGATTTTATGCGGAAATCTTTCTTTAACAGTTTCAATAGAAATATCATCCTGACCTATATGAATACCATCGGCATCACAGTGAATAGCCACTTCTAAATTATCATTAATAATCAATGGTACATGATAACGATGACATAGTTCTTTTATTTCTATGGCTTCTTGTAAGAATGATTCATCATCTAAGTTTTTTTCTCTTAATTGAATCATCGTTACGCCACCTTGAAGTGCCTTTTCCACTTGTTGATATAACGTTTCATCCTTTAACCAGTTACGATCTGTTATAGCATATAACTTAAGCATCGATTGCATCCATTTCATAACGTGCACACTCCTTTATATCCTCTATTGTCATTAAATATATAGCATCTATTAAATCATTTCGATAACTCGCATTTCCACTATGATTATTTTTCATTTTCTCATAGGCCTTTTCCCCTGCAATACCATTACAAATAAATGCTAAAGCAACAGCATCTAACATATTATCCTGATTCACACTCATAAATGCTGTACATAATCCTGAAAGCATACATCCGCTCCCTGTTATGCGGCTCATCATTGCATGTCCATTATATATAATATAGGCCTTATTTTCATCAGCAACAATATCTATAGCCGATGATACAGCAATAATACAATGATAAGCTTTTGCCACTTCTTTAACAAAGCATACAACCTGTTCTATATTATCATTCGTTATCGTATCGATATTTTGAGCATCAACACCTTTTGTTGGTGAATTTTGATACAATGCCTTGATTTCTGATATATTTCCTCTTATCACATCAAAATGAATATGCTCCAATAATTCTTTTACATATTGTTGCCTTAATCTTGATGCTCCAATACCAACTGGATCTAATAATATAGGAATATGTTTTTGATTAGCTATTATTCCCGCTTTTTGAATAGCTAAAAAACGTTTCTCATTAATAGTTCCAAGATTAATATCTAATCCTTGTGCCATAGATGTAATATCTTCAACTTCTAAAACTTCATCAGCCATAATAGGTGATGCCCCAATAGCTAAGATAGTATTTGCGACATCATTAGCTGTCACATAATTTGTGATAGCATGAATTAATGGTTGTTGTTGCTTAACACACTTTATAATGTTTTCTATATTCATATTGTCCCTCTTTTCATAATCATTATAACATAAAAAGAAATTCATTTTATGAATTTCTTAATTTTCGTTTTTCTTTATGTTTTTTCTTGATTTCTTTACTCCAGTATTTATTAGCTGTTTTCATGAATTTTTTTTCATTTGGTAAGGTAATAGATAAATGAATATCTTGATCTTTTATGATAGCATGGGCAAACTTTTTTATTTGATTACAAACAATAAATCTATTATTTGTCTTCATAATACTTAAACATGAACCAATACGTATATCACCTTTATATTCTAGATTTTCATTTTTACACCAATTTTGCATAATTTTTAATGAGGTATCACATTTTTCACATTCAAATTCATCACAAATAACCAATGTATAAATATGAGCTGATTTTGGTTGTGATTCTAATTTTTGAAAGATTTCTAGCGTTGATGAAGGCATTGAATTTAAAGCTACAAAGAAACAAAAAACAACTTTATCATAAGCAAAAAAAGTTCTTTCATCAAAGTTATCAGTATGACGTATATCTAAGACATCACATTTCTTTTCTAAATATTTAGCTAATTTCTTAACATAAATATCACTGAAATCCTGCGAATGTTTTAAACCAGATGATATCAATAAAACTTTAGACATGATGATCAACACCTCCAAAAGTACGTAATGTTTCTTCTAATTCTTCTTCTTCACAAAAATAAGCATCAACAGAAGAATAACTAAAGCCTAATGTTGATTCATCTAACATATCTTTAAATAATTGCATCTCTAAAGATGTCATATGACCATATCCAATAACAAGTAATTTTTTACTTAATTGACTAATACCCAAGTGACATGTTTCACCATCAACCATCGTATAATAAGGTTCAAGATTCACAACCATTCTTTCTAACATTTTTTTAAAAGGAATATCAAAACAACCATATTTGACTTTTGTAACATATATAATAAGTTGACAATCATTCATCCATCGAGATATAAGACTCATATCATCTTTAAAATAACAAGCTCCTTCACATTTGAGGCATTCTAAACCACCCGTACATGAAGAATAATGGATATTATTCAGATTAACTATTATAGAGTTTTGAAATAAGTCAGTGGATATATCTTTGTCAGTAATTACTAAATTCTTCATTTTGATCTCCTATACAATAACGTATTGTATATAAAAAGGAGCATTTTGTCAATAAAAAAGCAAATGACATGGTTTTATACCATGTCATTAAAATTTGTCGGAATTTGATTATTTTGTATAACAGAAATAATCTTAGACATTTGTTCATCAGATACTTGCTTATTTGTCATTAATGCGATTCTTTGAACAAACTCTTTAATATCATTTTCATTATTTAAATCTTTTCTTTGTAGATCACTGGCTAAAGCTAAAATATCCTGTTTTGAAACATTGGTTTTCTTAGAAACCTTATCTAATAATTTATCTTGTTTCATTTTATCACCAGGATATTATATGTATTATTTTGTCAGTTGTTCGGGTTTTAAATCCCTTAACATAAGCGAAACAATTCTCTCCTGTGGATTCGCATCTTCAAATAACACCTGATAAACAGCTTCACAAATGGGAATTTCAATACCATAATCATGGGTTTTCACATCTTCATAAATAACCTTGCATGTACGAATGCCTTCAACCGTTTTGGTATTGTGCATCATAAAGTCAATAGCACGATTGCTTTGACCAATAGCATATCCTGCCTGAAAGTTACGAGAATGCACAGATGAACATGTCACAACCAAATCACCTATACCAGTTAAACCATAGAAAGTCTCTATTTTACCACCTTTTACAACCCCATAACGAATCATTTCTGTAAGGCCACGAGTAATCAATGCAGCACGTGTATTATCCCCATAACCAAGACCTGCAATAATACCGCTCGCTACCGCAATAACATTTTTATAGGCAACACCATATTCAGCTCCTACCTCATCAGTGGATGTATATACACGAAAATATTGATTAGAAAATAGTAATTGAACATCTTTCGCATATGTTTCATCTAAAGATACAGCACATACAGCCGTAAGAATTCTAATAACGACTTCTTCAGCATGGGATGGACCAATAATGGAAACAACTGGATTGATTTGATTTTCATCAAAAACACTACGAATGGTATCAGAAATACGTGATGAAGTATCTAAGTCAAAACCTTTAGAAGCATTAATAATTGTTACTTTTTTCTTTAATAGAGGTTTTACTTTCTCTAAAGTACTTCTGACAAATTGAGTTGGAATTGTAATGAGAATATAGTCAGCATTATCAATAGCTTCAGCTAAAGATGATGTAGCTTTAATAGATTCTTCTAAGCGCACATCTTGGAAATATTTATAATTACAATGTCTTAAATTAATATCATCTATTTCATTTTGATCAATACCATAAAGTAATACTTCATGACCATTATCATTAAGAACACGTGCTAAACCTGTAGCCCAGCTTCCTGTACCTAAAATAGCTATTTTCATCTTAATCCCTCTTTCTACAGATAATATGAATAGGCGTGCCTTCAAAACCAAAGGCATCTCTTAATTTATTTTCTAGATATCTTTTATAACTAAAATGCATATAATCAGGATTATTAGTAAATAAAACAAATGTAGGTGGACACACAGCTACTTGATTAGCATAATATATTTTTAGACGTCCACCATTGAAAGTCGTTGTTGGATTCATGGTTTGAGCATCAATTAAAACATCATTTAGAACACTTGTAGAAACACGTAAATGAGCATTTTCATTCACTTGTTTAATAAGTGGTAAAAGATTATTCACACGCTGATTTTTTAAGGCTGATACAAAAACAATAGGTGCATAATCTAAATATTTAAATTGTTCACGAATATCTTTTTCCATCTTTTGCATGGTCTTAGATTCCTTTTCTACCAAATCCCATTTATTAACAACCAGAATCGTAGGTTTACCAGCTTCATGAGCATTACCTGCCACATGCTTATCCTGGGCAATCACACCCGTTGAACCATCTAATAATGCTAAAACAACATCACTCTTTTCAATTGCTGACATAGCACGTAAAATAGAATATTTTTCCACATTTTCATAAATCTTGCCACGCTTACGCATCCCTGCAGTATCAACCACACAATACTTTTGTCCATCTTTTTCAAAAGCAGTGTCAATAGCATCTCTTGTTGTCCCTTCAACTTGTGAAACAATAACTCTTTCTTCTCCTAAAATAGCATTTGTCAAAGAAGACTTACCAACATTTGGTCGCCCTATAATCGAAAAACGAATCTCATCTTCATCACGCTTTTCTTCGTTACTTGGCATCAATTGAATCACTTCATCAAGAATATCACCAATACCAATACCATGACTTCCACTTACAGCAATTGGATCACCAACACCTAAACTATAAAAATCATAGATATTATTCATAAAAGCACTATCATCTATTTTATTCACTGCTAAAATCAAGGGCTTCTGAGACTTCTGAAGAATACGTGCAACATATTCATCTTCCTTAGTTACACCTTCTCTACCATTAACCACAAATATAATCACATCAGCCTCTTCAATGGCAATCTGAGCTTGAGCTTTAATCTGTTGAGTAAAAGTCGCATTTTCTATTTCAATACCACCCGTATCAATAACTCTAAATTCACGCGTTAACCATTCAGCAGTCGCATAAATACGATCACGAGTAACCCCTGGAATATCTTCAACAATAGATACACGCTGACCAACAATTCGATTAAAAATCGTAGACTTACCGACATTGGCACGTCCAACTATCGCAACTACACCTAACATAATGTATTCATCCTCTCTAAGGCAAGCTGATAAATCGCTTGACTTACCTCATCTAAAGTCATATCAGAAGTATCAATTTCAATGGCATCATCAGCCTTTTTCAATGGTGACAAGGCACGATGCATATCTTGATAATCACGACTTTCTATTTCTGCTTTAATATCTTCTAGATTTGAATCCATACCTCTTTCGATATTTTCTTTATGACGTCTAAGGGCACGACATTCAATACTAGCCACTTGATAGATTTTTAGTTCAGCGTTTGGTAAAACAACAGTTCCAATATCTCTACCATCTAAAATCATACCACCATTTTTCGCTAATTGTTGTTGCTGAGATACCAAAAATTCTCTAACATCCTTATATTTTGAAACACAACTCGCGTACATAGACACTTCATTTTCTCTAATCTTCTTAGAAACATCTTCTCCATTAAGAAAAATCTTATCAGCTTTCATATCAATATGAATATCTTTTAATAGATCACATACTTTTACTTCATCATTAGGATCAACATCATTCATAAGGGCAAAATAAGCCACACAACGATACATCGCCCCTGTATCAATATATGTATAATCTAATTTCTTCGCAAGAATTTTTGCAATCGTTGATTTACCAGCTGCTGCTGGACCATCAATAGCTATATTAATCTTCATCATATTCCTCCTATAAAAAACTAAGGCAATGCCTTAGCTAAAAAAATACTGCTTCACGATAAAAATTGCTAAAACAATAAATACCAGAATACAAAAGATAATAACATAATTTAAAAAACTAATCAACTTACTTTCACCCTCTTGTTCAGGTTCTTCCTCATCAGTATCAAACTCTTCAAAGTTACCTAAATCAAAAGTTTTTGTTTCTTCTTTATGATTTTTCTTTGGTTCTTTTTCTTTCATAAAATCACCAACTGTCAAGCCTTCTTCATATTTTCTTAATTCTTCAGCATCTTCTTCTGGTGACATTGCCGCTAATCTTTCAAGTAGTGTCATTTTATTTTGAGGTTCTTCTACTTCTTCTTCAGTATTCTCATCTTTTTTAATTTTATTAAGAATATCTAATCGTGTATTATATTTTTCTTTACCTACTTTAACCTTTGCATCATTTAATGCACTCTTTATTTCTTCACTATCAATTGATAAAGTTTCATAAGATAAAGGTTCTTCTAATGTATCATTAAATGTTTTCTGTTCATCATCTTTAATAAAAGATAGAAAATCATCATCCTCTTCATCATTAAAGATTTCTTGCGGAGAAATGGCCACTTCTTCTTTCATTTCATCTCTTAAATCCTTATATTTACTCATTCTTGTTTCTTTTTCCATTATTTTCACCTGCTTTTTTCCATTATAGCATAGCCATTTATTGATTGCTATGATTTTTTATTAAGCAATTTTAGTTGTTCAACGCTAACATTCATTATTTGAAAATTTTCCCTTTAAAAAACAGTATGAATGGTTTATAATATAGGTAAATGAATAGGAGGAATAAAAAATGAGTTATAAAGTTAATGAAAATTGTATTGGTTGCGGTACTTGTGCTGCTATTTGTCCAGATGTATTTGATTTAAATGCTGATGGTTTAGCTGAAAACATTATTGGTGATATCCCTGATGAATTATTAGATTCAGCTAAAGAAGCTGCAGAATCTTGTCCTGTAGAAGCAATCGTAGAAGAATAAGAAATAAAAAGAATTCCATTTGGCAGGAATTCTTTTTGGCATTTTAAATTTTAGTGTG
Organism: Erysipelotrichaceae bacterium; assembly: GCA_021200395.1. Lineage (GTDB taxonomy): Bacteria > Bacillota_I > Bacilli_A > Erysipelotrichales > Coprobacillaceae > JAJQDJ01. The sequence goes on along the minus strand of JAJQGQ010000318.1, from coordinate 34 downwards.
ATAGAGGGTAGCCTTTAAAGTTTAGTGTGGGTGG
>JAJQGQ010000238.1 GCA_021200395.1 Erysipelotrichaceae bacterium | reverse complement strand
CCCAATCCTCACTATTATTTCATTTTTGATGCGGATAATGAATAGCTACTGCATTTCTATCTAGATTTATCTTTGTACCACTTAAAAATATTCTTAAACCCAACTCACTATCTTCACATCCCCACTCATTAAAGTTTTCATCAAACATACCTATATCCAATAACAGCTTTCTTTCTACTGCCACTAAACAAGTTGAAAAATATATCCAAGGTGCAGGCCATGTTGTTAAATCATCACCTGATGATTGATAACCAGCTTCTCTACGATCCAAATATTGATGTTGTTTTATATTTTCAATTGACTTATCAATATCATTGATATCAATCAAATCTTTTATCTTTTCTTCATAATTATTCGAAAAGCCATAAACATAACCTATAAGGGCATGATGTGTTCCTACTATATTTTGATAAAATGATGATAATGTATGTGTTCCTAACAATACACCCGTATCAACAAAAACACATATATCACCTTTAGCATTAAGTATGCCCATATTTCTAGCTGCAGCTGCACGAAAGCCTTTATCTGGTTGATAAAAATAACGTATTGGACATATTTGCTCATACTTTCTAACAATATCGATGTTATTTACACTTGATCCGTCATCACATATAAGAATTTCATAATCTTTAAAATCACTCTTTAATATACTTTGAATTGTCATATCTAATGCATCAATATCACTAAATGTAGGAATAATCATACTGATTTTATAATGTTCCATTGTTTTCTCCTTCTAACCATTTTACTTCTTTATTAATAACAACATGATCAATCAACCAAATACTTCCACCAATAATCATTAACAATCCATATGCATTGATTGGTGTCATTAATTGACACAATATTAAAGCAAAGCTTAAGCCTGTAATTCTTCCTAGTGCTATAGGAAATTCACTAGCTGTGATAAATTCATACGGTGATAAAATTGTAGCAGAAGCGTTAGATAATTGATATTTCATAGATTGATATATCGTATTATTCCAACAATATATGAATCCCATCAATACATAAAATATAACTAACATAATAAAACTCCTTGTAGTTCCAAGCAATAAGCATATAACAAAATATATGATGGAAGCTATAAGATGATAGTTCTTTTGATTGTTTCTATTAAATTGACTTGCAATACATATAGAACTAAAAATACCAATAAAAGCCATTAAAGAATTACAATTACCAATGATTTGTTCATTATTAATAATCGCATACGCAAATACCGTGAATATTTGATTATATATGGATTCTCGAATGCCATTAGAAAAGCTATAATATTTAAGTGTATTCCAATATTTGTTATGTTTTACTTTTAAAGCTTCAATCATTCTAATATTTTTATTTTCACTAAATGAACTCATATTTCTAGATATCACCATACCTAATATAAACAACAATACTGCAAAGCTAAATAAGATATAATAACCCTTTAAAGTAGTGAATCTAGCGATAATCACACCTGAAATTGAAGGTGTTATAACTCCAAAGATATAACTAAAAGATTGCTGATAAGAAAAGAAACGTCCTTGCTCATTTTCTTTAACTAATTTACCTGTTAATAAATTAAAAGAAAAATAATAGAAACCCTGCCCTATTCCATTGAATATACCTAAAGGTATAAGTAATAAAGATGCCTCTTTTTGTAGCATTAGAATGCTTAAATAATACAAACATGTAGAAATAATACCGATATCCAATATAACTTTCAAATCTAACTTATGAATAAGTTGAGTACCACCTATAAAAGCTGATAATAGTGCTGTATAATTAAAAATATTCTGTATAATGATAAAACCAATATTATTAGTCAATCTTATAAGATAAACATTCACAAATGTCATAGCAATATTTGTACCTGCTAAATACAACATACCAATCATTAATAAATATTTTGTCTCTTTTGATAAATGTTTCATAATTTCCTCCTTTATAATAACATGTGTTACGTAACATATGTTATTATAAATATAAGCCGTCATCTTGTCAATAGATAAATAACAAATGTTATTTATTGAAGATAAAAAGACTTATACAGTTTCGTATAAGTCTTTTTATACACTTCAAATATTTCTTATCTTCAATTCCTATCCCAAATTTTTATTTAATTTCTTTATTCTTCTATTCATTAATATAAATTCAATACCTGAAAATAAGGCTGCTAAAGCTCCAACAATACAAGCAATACCTATATCACCAAACATAATCATTCCCATTGCTATCCCTATTACACCTAAAACAATGAGTAATATTCCAATAATCATTATCATAATCTCCTAAGGATTTAAAGTAACACTTTGTCCATCAACATAATAATCTTCATAGTTTTCATCATCATAAGCAGTAAGCTTAAATTCTATTTCTTCAATATCTTCTATACCGTTATCTTCCAAATCAGTATCATACCATGAAATTGTACTAAAAGCACATTTGCCTGCACTTACTGTCGTTGCATAAAAAGGGTCAATCATATAACCATTTATTGATGCATCATCGACACTAAACATCACTTCTGTATCAGTCTTATTCACTAAGTATAAATTAACACCATATCCCCATGTATCGTCAGGATCATAGCCAATAACAATTACTGTTACTTCATCATTATCTACTAAAACATTATCAGTGTCTTGAGATTCTCTTGTAAATGTAGTTGCTTTATCTTCACCATATGGATAAACATGGACTGTTTCATTAGCAACAGCCTCTTCCCAATCATCACTATCATATACTCTAAATGTTAATTCAATATCAGTAAACTCATCGATACCATTTTCTTCTAATGTTGTATCGCTTATAAAACTAATTTCTTCATTTGATTTCTTCCCTGCTGCTACTTCTGAAGCAAATAATGGATCACTCATCACACCATTGACAGAAGCACTTTCTACAGAAAACATATATGTTACATCTTCTGATTTATTTTCTAATTCAGCAGTTAATGTATATCCCCAGAATCCATCTTCATCAATACCATTAATAACAATGCTACAATCATCATTATCTACCACAGTTAATTCAGTAAAAGTGATTTCATTATCGGATGCCTCCGTTGTCTCACTACTACTATCCTCACTTGAACTCGAATCATCACTACTGCATCCTACCAGTGAAATCATCATAAAACATGCTAAAAAAACAATAAAAAACTTTTTAAAATAACTATTCATACTTATTTTTTCCATAAATCTTTCTCCTTTGCATTACATTATATAATAAAAAAACATTTATTTGGTCTGCTATCAGCAGACAAATAAATGTTTATTCAAAAATAAATTGTAATATTATCTTTAATAATACATATCAATGTCAATACCCATAAAATTATTTTTATTAGTTTTATTTAAAGCATCCCAAAAATCTCTATAAATTTCATCCCAAAGTACAGGTATTTCACAATCAACTTCACCTGTTTGGACAATCAAACCTTTATCCAGTGCATCATGAATTTCATCCTTATGATATTGAATATGATATTCATCCATAAGCTTTTCTACATCATCTTTACTCTTTAAAACTTTTGTATCATTTAAAAATAATCCTTCAGCCCAATGAATAATAGCCTCCTTTTGTTCATCAGTAAATTCCCTTGTTCAAGCAATGATAAAACTACTACTACTTGAATTTGTCACAAAATCTGTTCTAATCTTCATATAAATCTCCTTTCACTTATATTTTAACAATACATAAGCAAAAAGTCATTGAACCTTAAATTCAATGACTTCGTCCAAAAATTTATAAATCTATCTTATTCCAATCAACATGACCATAGCTTTCTTTTAGCTTATCATAATCTTCTTGACTCATATGTCCTAGTTGTTGGTATTTCTTAAGCATATCATGCTTAAATCTATCATTTGATAAAAATTCTTCCTGTGTATAGTTTTCGACTTCTCTAATTGCTTGTTTATATTCTTTACTTTTTTCTTTATCTTCATAAATAATCAATTCATACAATAATGCAAGTAACATAGCTTTATGTTCTTTTTTAGTTGCTTTTTCTGGATCACAATAATAATTACAATAAGCATCTACATAAAAAACATCATCAGTTATATTTTCAACCTTATCGCGTATTAAGGTATATATTTTCAATGTTTTTGTCTTACCAAGATATATCTCAATACAATCCCAAATTTTCATGGAAAAATGTTTCAAAACACTCTGATAACCATCATATTCTATTAAAGTACAAGGCACATCTAACAATGAAAGTTCGTCTTTACCAACAATTTCATCAGCTAATTCTGAAAATATCAGCATAAAATAAACCGCCCATGGATAAAGAATAGCAAATGCATAATAAACATTTTTTTCATCACCAACATGTCCAATCCCCTTTTTTCCTTCACTTGCTTCCAATATATCACTAAGTAACATATTCAAATATTGAATTGAATTATCATAATTTCCTATGATTGCATTTTTTTCTACATCATTGATATCTCTTCTTTGCTTAGTATATTTTTTATAAATTTTATAATGTAATTGACTCACAATTCTAATAGCATTATATAATTCACATAAATCATTATAATCACCTCTAATAGTGATGCCTAAATTATTCTTAGTATTTTCTAACATTAACACAATAATCAACTCCCTATATGTAGTATAACATAAATTAAGGAAATAAAAAAAGCCACTTTTGTGGCTTAATCTAAATCTGCACCTTGAGATGCAATAACTTTCTTATACCAATAGAAAGAATCTTTCTTCTTTCTAGATAAATCACCTGTACCATCATCATATTTATCGACATAAATAAAACCATAACGTTTAGCCATTTCACCTGTAGATGCTGATACTAAATCAACGCATCCCCACATTGTATAACCCATAAGATCAACACCATCTTCATTAACAGCAGCATCCATAGCTTTAATATGATCTCTTAAGTAATTAATACGATAATCATCATGAATTGATCCATCTTCTTCAATCTTATCAAATGCACCTAATCCATTTTCAACTACAAATAATGGCATTTGATAACGATCATATAAGACATTTAAAGCATTTCTTAAACCAGTTGGATCAATTTGCCAGCCCCAATCACTAGCACTTAAGTAAGGATTTTTAATACCCATAGATAAGTTACCACCATCAGCAGCTTCAAATTGACTTGGATCTCCAGCAGCAACTTGAGACATATAATAAGAGAATGATAAAAAGTCTACTTTACCTTCCATCAATAATTCATCATCACCATCTTCTTTAACTATCTCAATGCCTTCTCTTTCAAATTCTTTTAAGCGATAGCTTGGATAATAACCCCTACATTGTACATCAGTATAGAAAATATTATTGAGAGAAGTCTTCCAAGCAGCTAAAACATCTTCAGGGTTACAAGAGTAAGGATAAGTTAATGTATAAGCTAACATACATCCAATCTTAAATTCAGGATTAATTTGATGGCCTAAAATAACTGCTTTTGCGCTTGCTACAAACTCATGATGAGCAGCTTGTAATTTTACTTGTTTAGATGAAGTCATAATACCTGCAGCCATCCAAGGTGATAATTCAATACAATTGATTTCATTGAATGTTAACCAGTATTTTACTTTATCTTTGTATCTATTAAATACGGTATTACAATATTTAACATAACAATCTACGGTTCTTCTATCAGCCCATGAATTCCAAGCTTCAGTTAAAGCTAAAGGTGTTTCATAATGTGATAAAGTAACCAATGGTTCAATACCATACTTTTTACATTCATCAAAAACATTATCATAGAACTTCAAACCTTCTTCACTTGCTTCTTCATCAACCATTCCACCCTTAGGATAAATACGTGACCAGGCAATAGATAAACGGAAACACTTAAATCCCATTTCACCCATTAAAGCAATATCTTCTTTATAATGATGATAAAAATCAGTTGCTTCATGATTAGGATATAAACAATCATCAAAACATTCAAACTTAGCACCTTCAGGTAAATCTCCACCTACAAACATTGGTACTTTAACCTTTTCTCCATCTTTAGTAACATAAGTAATACAACGAGGTTCTCTATGTGTTCCATTAGTAACGACATCATCACTTGATAAACCTCTTCCACCTTCATTGTATCCACCTTCATACTGGTTGGCAGCTGTAGCACCACCCCATAAAAAATCTTTTGGTAACATAAATTTCTTCCTCCTTATCATCAATTATATAACTCATCAACTAAAATTGAAATATTATTTCATAAAAAGAAAATAGAATCAAAAGATTCTATTTATACTGTACTATCTTACATTGATGTTTTTTGTAATCCGTATGACTACTATCAGGATTATAAGTTATACCTACTAATAATATTTCTTTATAATCTTTAACCTTTTCAATATAATTTTTATTGATAATTTGATCAATTGCTTCCTGAGGTGTTCCTTTAACCTTTAATTCAATAATCATCGCTGGCTTATGAGATCTTCGAGGTATGAATATCATATCACAGCGTCCTTTTCCAGTTGTTTCTTCACGTCTAACTTTATAAAACTTTCTAGCATATATATAACAAACTGTTAATAAACAAGCCAAACTATTCTCATCATTATAATGAAATAAATCCACTTCTTTATCATGCGCTTCTTCTATCATTGATGCCAGTAACTCTTCATCTTTATCTTGTGTTGCTTTTAACATCAGCTTACTTTTCTTAACTATTTCATGATAGTCACCCATATCTTTTCGATTAAGGATTTTTTCAAATTTAAGCATAAGTTCATGATTAGGAATCAAAAGACAATCATCATGGTATGTTAAAAAGCCAAATATAACCATTGATGATAATATTTCATCTCTTGTATCAAGATTATCATCTTTATCTAAATATTCCATTAAATCAACTTCAACAGGAGTACCAGATATTAATTGTATCATATCATCTCTCACATCATCAATATTGTCTTCTATGCAATCTGCTATTTCACTCATAGGACCCGTAGATGTCCAATAGTTATCACAATATCTATTATCAAAAGCATTTCTTACACTACGTGGATTAAACAATTTTTTTCCATTATTAGTATAATAACCATCATACCAATATTCTAAATCAGAATATTTTATATCTGGATTTTGATTACATAAATGTTTAACTTCATCCTCAGTAAAGCCAAAATATTCATTATATCTTCTATCATTAATAAAATTATATTCTGTAAAATTATTTAAATCTGATCCTGAAGAATGTTTCACAATTGGTAAAATACCTGTCATATAAGCCATAACTACATAAGTTTGATCTTTGATAAGATCTCTTAAAAATTTAAAGTATTTCTTTTCATCACTTTCTTCCATAAAGTCCTCATAAAGAATACTATCCCATTCATCTAAAATAAATATGAACTTATCATGTGTCTTATAAAAGCAATCAAAAATATTATCATAAGATTCTATAGTAATATTATATTTTGATTTCAAATCATTTTTTAGTTTTTCTTTTATAGGATTGATGTATTCACTATATGATGAACAGTCATCTTCCATACGACTAAAATCTATATAAATGACATTATATTGATTTAAATGTTCTTCATAACTATCGCATTTGGATATCTTTAAACGATCAAATATATCTTTAGTGTTATATTCTTTACAATAATAAGCCGCCAACATATTGGCGTTAACAGTCTTTCCAAATCTACGTGGACGGGTAATACAAATATCATGCCCTAATTCATTTCCTACTGTAGATGCCATTTGATCAATCAAAAGGCTTTTATCAACATATAGTGGATTTTGAACAATCTTTAAAAATCTTTCAACAGGTATATCAACATTCAAATAATACATGATATCATCCTCCTTATAGTCATTATAAACTATATTTATTATTAATTCCATTGATATCTTTTGATTTTATCATATTCCAAATTATTTTTATATAAACTTCAACATATTTTAAAATAAAAAAAGCATTGATATAATCAATGCTAATTAAAATCTTTTTGCAATCGTTTGTTTTGGACATATTTCTGCACATCTACCACAATGCAAACAATGACTTTGATCAATTACTACTGGCTTTTTAGATATATCTATACATTTTTGTGGACAAACAGAATAACAAAGCTTACATCCAATACAATCTTTACCTACAAAATAGCCATTTACCTTTTGAATAGTATCACCAATTGTAATGCTATCTCTTGTTACATGAGATGGATTACTGATATCAAAATATTCTCCAGAAGCTTCATATAATCTAAATACTTGTAAAGCTTTTCTAGTATCATTAGGATATATTTCTTTCATATATTCATTTTTATCAAACATTTCATCTAATTTTTCATATCCGATATTTTCAATATATCCTCTTAAAGATATAGAAATCTTATTTTTAGTAGCTGATAAAGATATATATTTTTGTTCCATAAGCTGTTTGTAAAATTCTTTACCTTTAGCAGTTAAAAAATATACACCTTCTTCATCATAGAGCATCATATCAATAACTCTTGTAACTGGTTTGTTTTCATTATCTACTGTAGCAATAACTGTTGAATGTATGTCATTAACTAAAATATCTAAATAATTCATGATTATAATTTCCCTTTCAAAATACGTGACAATCTTTTATATACAAACATAGTTACTATGCCAATCATAAGTCCTTTTACTAGATTAAATGGTATAGCATTGTATAATACAATATCTAATTTAGAATTGATAAAAGGTATAAATGCACTAAATGAGTGAATCAATTGATCAAGTGGCATAAATGTTTCAAAAAGTGGTAACAAAACAAAATAATTCATAATTGCTGCCATAATACTCATAACAATACTACCCATAACAAGAGAAATCCAAGCTGTTGTCTTTGTCTTTTTCATTTTGTATATTGATCCAGCAACAAAGACAAAGCTCCCTCCCATAACAAAATTTGCAAATTCTCCAATACCACCTGTAGAAGTTGTTGTTAATTGAAGTAAGTTTTTAATAAATTCAATCATCAAAGCTTCCATTGGACCATAAGCAAAAGCAATGATTAATGCAGGTAAATCTGATAAATCAAATTTTGCAAATGATGGTGAAAAAGGTACTGGTAGTTCAATAAAAGCTAATACAAATGAAATTGCTGTGAAGGTTGCAATCATGGTTATTTTCCTTGTTGTTAAGTTACTCTTTTTTGATACTTTTTGTGTATGAATCTCCATAAATCTCCTTATGAGATATGATTGAAATTAAGGGAAATCCTTATCATATCTTCTAACATATTAACTATACTGTTGGTAACGGAATTACACCTTGCCTCGAAGAACACTCATAATTTTTTTATTAGAATTCGTATGGTGGATTACCTGAAAAATCAGCAATGATACCATGTGCATCTTCTAAATAGAATACTTCAAAAATAGGATTTGTAGCTTCTCCATATTGACCTTTAACAATCGGATTTTGAATACACATTTCTTTTGCAGCCATATTGTTTTCAAATACTGCTTTACCATGCAAACGAATCCAAGCATATTCTGGACTTGATACTGAAATTTCAATTTCAGCGTTTTCTTGCATATCTTTATAAACTTCTTTTGTGTTGTTAGTGCAGAACCATAATTTACCATCCATTTCTCCACTAAACATAAATGGACGACATTTAGCCTTTCCATCACGACCTACAGTTGCTAAATACTGTACTGGGTTTGCATTTAAAAATTCTACTACTTTGTTCATTTTAATTTCCTCCATTTTTATCGTTGTAACATTTCTTATTACATCGGGAGTATAACATATGTTTGTTGTAATGTCAATGGTTACAACATAGATTTTTAAGAAAAATTATTGCAAATTAAAAAGCGTTGAGTTATCAACGCTAATTGAATATGTCAGATTACTAGATGTTATTACTTAAAATCACCTATTCCAAAAATGAAACAAAAAATATATTAATCTTCTCCATATCTAGACTTACGTATTTCTTCATTAATTTTTTGGCTTATCTTTAATCATTTTAAATATTAGATACAATATCTTTAAATAACAATAATTTTACATGAAATAGAAATGTAATAAGTATTGCAAGTCTTATTCTAGCAAAAATCCATATGGTAACAAAACTAGAATGATTTTTGACAATTGTTTCAACTTGTCTTATTCTAGCAAAAATCCATATGGTAACAAAACGCACTATTGCAGGAAAATTTATAGAAAAAAGTCTTATTCTAGCAAAAATCCATATGGTAACAAAACAAAGTTTAGCAATGAACTGTGTCAATAACTGTCTTATTCTAGCAAAAATCCATATGGTAACAAAACACATTGTATCTTCTCATCTTATCCATGCACGTCTTATTCTAGCAAAAATCCATATGGTAACAAAACTAGACGTTCAAATTGTCAATGTATAGGAGGGTCTTATTCTAGCAAAAATCCATATGGTAACAAAACTATAGACTTGTAGCACTTGAAATTAGAAATGTCTTATTCTAGCAAAAATCCATATGGTAACAAAACACCGGCACTTGATCCACTTCCGCCAGTACCGTCTTATTCTAGCAAAAATCCATATGGTAACAAAACAGAATGACCTAATATATCAGCTAATTCTTCGTCTTATTCTAGCAAAAATCCATATGGTAACAAAACTCCAGTCGTTAAATAATTAAATACATCAATGTCTTATTCTAGCAAAAATCCATATGGTAACAAAACTGTGACAAGCTATCGTTTATTGATTTAATTGTCTTATTCTAGCAAAAATCCATATGGTAACAAAACAATAAGCTGTAGCAATAACAGTTATTACCGGTCTTATTCTAGCAAAAATCCATATGGTAACAAAACACGTATCTCGAACAGGGATATAGTGAAAGCGTCTTATTCTAGCAAAAATCCATATGGTAACAAAACTAGCGGCTATTGCATGTTGAACTCCATTTTGTCTTATTCTAGCAAAAATCCATATGGTAACAAAACCTCAAACACATAATACCATATGTATTTAAATGATATCAAGAATTATATTTTTAATTTATTGATTATAGATTTATTAGATTTAACATATTCCTCATTTATAATTTCTTTTAACATATCTTTTACCTCCTCTAATGTACAAATACCCTTACTTAAACCTAAATTATAAATTTTATTTTCATCATATAAATCAATAACTTTATAATCAAACAATAAAATATCTTCAATATCTAATGAACAATTCCATTTATTTGTAAAAATGATATTATAGCTTAAATGCATTTGTATTAAATAATCATTAATTTCATTTGTTAGTTCTGGCATATCAATTACACAGATAACATTTTCTACCTTTGCATGCTGTGCTATATAATTTATCAT
>JAJQGQ010000161.1 GCA_021200395.1 Erysipelotrichaceae bacterium | reverse complement strand
TGATCATCCTAAAGAAATAGTGAGAACATTATGTGAATTAGCCTGTGAAGAAGAACATAACGATGATATGACAATGATAGTATTAAAATTATGTAAGCAGTAGGAGAAGTTATGTAAGCAGTAGGAGAAGTTAAATTGACTTCTCTTTTTTATTTGTTATAATGCTAACAGGTGATAATCATGAATGAAAGCTTATTAGATAAAGATAAATATTATGTGATTGGTGTATCTGGTGGTTGCGATTCTATGTATTTATTGGATACTTTGCAAAAGAAAGGATATCATTTATTTGTAGCTCATGTGAATTATAATTATCGAAATGATAGTTATAAGGATTATGAGTTGGTAAGTGATTATTGTAGTGATTATGGTATACCTTTTTATTATAAAGAGTTTCATCATAAGGATTATGAAGATGGTAATTTTCAAGATCGAGCAAGAGAGTTAAGATATAATTTTTATAAAGAAATATATGATTTGTATCATTGTGATGGTTTGATATTAGGACATCATTTAGATGATCATCTAGAAAGTGTCTATATGCAATTGAAGCGTCATAACACGATTCATTATTTAGGTATTAAAGAAAAGAGTCATGTGAAAGATATGTTAGTGTTAAGACCTTTGATGCATATGTATAAGGAGGAAATATTAGAATATTGTCATCAATATCATATCCCTTATCATGATGATTATACAAACTTTGAAACAGATTTTGATAGAGATAAAGTACGTAATCTTGTTTTAAAGAATTATACTCGAGAACAAAAAGAAGAGTTATTAGATAAAGCGAATAAACATAATCAACGTATCAAAGAATTAGAAATAAAAGTTAAACCATATTATGACTTATATAATGCTGATAAAATAATTTATTATTACTATATACCAAAAGAATTAAGAGATATATTTTTATATTTAATACTAAGAGATGTTATGCATCCTAGTCTTATTTCTTATTCATTAATACAGGAAATCAAACATCAAATTCATAGTGTTAAACCAAATATACAAATGAATTTACCAGTTAATTATCTGTTCATAAAAGAATACGATAATATATACATCATTGATAAAGATAAAATCAAAGGCTATTATTATCAATTTAACGAATTTGTTCCCTTTGGATGTGAATATTTTCATCTATTAGAAACAGGTCATATCAATGAAGGTGTATACTTATCTAAAGATGATTATCCAATTACTATTAGAACAATGCAAGAAGGTGACAGTATTATGACATCTTCTGGTACTAAGAAACTATCACGTTTATTTATCAATGCGAAAATACCTGCAATGAAAAGAAAAACGTGGCCCGTTGTTTTAAATAAGGACCAAACAATTATTTTAGTGCCACATATTGCGAAAAACATTGATTATTTAACTACAAAACCAAATGTATTTGTGATAAAATAAGAAAGCGTTGTAATAAGGAGTGAGAAACATGCATAAAGATGTGAAAGAAATTTTATATTCACATGAACAAATTATTGAGAAATGTGAAGAATTAGGAAAACAAATTACAAAGGATTATCAAGGTAAAGAATTGGTATTGGTTGGATTATTAAAAGGATCTGTTCCTTTTTTAGCGGCTTTATCACCATATATTGATCTTGATGTGACTTTTGATTATATGGATGTAAGTAGTTATGAAGGTGTTCATTCACGTACAATAACTATTAAAAAAGATTTGGATCATGATGTTAAGGGCAAAGATATTTTATTGGTTGAAGATATTTTGGACACTGGCAAAACTCTAACAACTGTAAAAGCCATGCTTAATGAAAGAGGCGCTAATAGTGTTGAAATAGTTGCCATGCTTGATAAAAAAGAAGGTAGAACTTATCCAATTGAAGCTAAATATTATGGTTTTGAAATTCCTAATGCTTTTGTTGTAGGTTTTGGGTTAGATTTCGATGAAAAGTATAGAAATTTACCTTATGTGGGTATATTAAAAGAAGAAGTTTATCAGTAAAGGAGAGTATATGAATAAAAAGAATAGAAGCTTATTACAATCGATATTACCTTGGATTGTGGTTATTGTTCTGTTTAGTTGCTTAATTCCTTTATTAAGCAGTTCATCTTCTAGTGAAGTGAATTACAATGAATTTATGACAATCATTGAAACTGAAAATGTTACAGAAATAGAAATTACACCAGGAACATATGTAACAGCGATTGAAGGTACTTATGAAAAAACAGTTGATGGTGAAGCTACAACTTATGTTTTTGAAACAAACGTACCACAAACTGATGAAGAATTAAATTCATTAGTACAATTATTGGAAGATAATGAGATTGAAATCACGATTATTGATTATGAAAGTTCAAATCTTGTTTTTAATACCATTATTTCATTATTACCTTATGCTTTATTGCTAGTTGTCATGTATATGTTATATAGAAGTATGGCAGGTGCGGGTAGTGCTAATTCAAGAGCATTTGATTTTGGTAATTCTAGAGCTAAATTAGAAAAAGATAGCAAGACAAGATTTACTGATGTTGCAGGTGCCGATGAAGAAAAAGAAGAATTGAAAGAATTGGTTGAATTCTTAAAGAATCCTAAGAAATTCGTAAGTATGGGTGCTAAAATACCTCGTGGTGTTTTATTGGTAGGGCCTCCAGGAACAGGTAAGACTTTACTTGCCAGAGCAGTTGCTGGTGAAGCCAATGTACCTTTCTATTCAATTTCTGGTTCAGAATTCGTAGAAATGTTTGTTGGTGTTGGTGCAGGTCGTGTGCGTGATATGTTCAAAGAAGCTAAAAAGAATGCACCATGTATTATATTTATTGATGAAATTGATGCTGTAGGACGTCAAAGAGGAACTGGTGTTGGCGGTGGACACGATGAACGTGAACAAACTTTGAACCAGTTATTAGTAGAAATGGATGGTTTCAGTGGTAATGAAGGTATTATTGTCTTAGCTGCGACAAACCGTGCTGATGTATTGGATCCTGCTTTACTTCGTCCTGGACGTTTTGATAGACAAATTCAAGTGGCTAATCCAGACAAACGTGCTAGAGCAGAAATCTTACGTGTTCATGCAAGAAATAAGAAATTTGCACCAGATGTTAATTTTGATAATGTAGCTAGTCGTACACCAGGATTTTCAGGTGCAGAACTTGCCAATGTATTGAATGAAGCGGCATTATTAGCTGTACGTATGGATCATCAATTGATTACATTAGATGATATAGACGAAGCTATTGATAGAGTTATTGGTGGACCTGCTAAGAAGTCTCGTAAATATACAGAACATGAGAGACGCTTGGTAGCTTATCATGAGGCTGGACATGCTATTATTGGTTTAACTTTGGAAGATGCTAATAAGGTACAAAAAGTAACGATTATTCCTCGTGGCGAAGCTGGCGGATACAACTTAATGACACCTAAAGAAGAAACATATTTCCAAACAAAATCACAATTACTAGCAAGTATTACTGGTTTGATGGGTGGACGTGTAGCTGAAGAAGTGTTCTTTGGGGATGTTACTTCAGGTGCTCAAAATGATATTCAACAAGCTACAAGAATAGCTAGATTAATGGTTACAGAATTTGGTATGTCTGATTTAGGTCCAATTAAATATGATTCTGGTCAAGATGCTGTATTCTTAGGTAGAGATTATAGTTCTACAAGTAATACTCATTCAGGTCAAATTGCTTATGAAATTGATCAACAAGTTAGAAAAATCATTGATGAAAGCTTAGAACAATGTCGTAAGATCATCAATGAACAAAAAGATAAATTAATTACTATTGCTGAAGCATTATTAGAATATGAAACTCTAAATGGTGAAGAAATTGAAGCGTTATACAATACTGGTAAAATGCTTAATAAACATGATGGTAAAATTGATTCTAAACCAAATAATGACGACAGTGATGATACATCAAATCCAAAACCAATTGATTTGAATGATGATTTATTAGATGAAATGAAATAAGCACTCTGTGCTTATTTTTTCAAGGAGAGAAATGATGAAACGTAGTACAATGAGTAAAATATTAATTACAATTTTAGTTTTATGTATGATCATTCCTTTAATTAGTTACTTTGCTTGGGGAGGATAATATGAAAGATTATTTAGTAAGAGGTATATCGCCTTCTAAAAATTGTCGAGTTTTTGCTTGTAATACAACCAATCTTACAGAAGTTGCAAGACAAAAACATGATCTATGGCCAACAGCCTCTGCAGCATTAGGAAGAACTATGTCAGCTACTTTAATGATGGCTGCCAACAATAAAGATCATGAAAAAATGACTGTTGATATTAATGGTGGAGGACCTATTGGAACGATTCTTGCCACAACAAATAGTGATGGTAAAATCAAAGCTTTTGTTGCTGAACCACATGTTCATTATACATATAATGATACAGGCAAATTAGCTGTTGGTGTTGCTGTAGGAAATAAAGGAACTTTACAAGTAATCCGAGATATGGGATTGAAAGAACCTTTTGTCGGTACTGTTCCATTACAAACAGGTGAAATTGGTGATGATTTTTCATACTATTTTATGGTTTCAGAACAAACACCATCTGTTGTGTCTGTTGGTGTTTTAGTTGATACTACAAATGAAATATTAGCGAGTGGTGGTTTCATTATTCAACTATTACCTGATGCTACTGATGACGATATCACATATATTGAAGATAAAATAAAAGATTTCACACCTGTTTCAACTCTTATCCACGAAGGTAAAACACCTGAAGAAATATTGGAACTTATCTTTGATGATATTGAAATCTTAGACTATCAAGATCTTTATTTTGAATGTGATTGTTCTAAGGAAAAAATGAAAGAAGCTTTAATGACAGTAGGAAAACAGGAAATACAAGCTATAATTGATGAAGATCATGGTTGTGAAATTACTTGTCATTTCTGTAATACACATTATCAATTTAGTGAAGATGAATTAAGAGAACTTATAAAATAAACTCCAGATTGCTCTGGAGTTTATTTGCATTTTGCTATATACATTCATAAGTAAATATGATATAATTGCCTATAGTAACTTCAAAAAAATAATCGCCCTAGCCTTCCAATCTTGGGCGATTATTTATAACTTCTATTTTTGAAGAACAATCGTAATTGATAGTTCCTTCTTTAGTTATATTGTACGCAATTAAAAATTATTTACAATAGATTTTCAAATAATTATTGCATAAAGTTATTTTCTGTCTTTTATAACATCTATGGGTTTCTTTTTAGATATATTCCATACAGGTAATGCTGAAGCGATTAAAGCAACAACAACAGATATTAATAATATCAGCAATATTTGTATAATACCAAAATCTAATATAGTAACCAAAACATTAAATTCATCTCTAATGTAATTATTGATATAAGAAACTGATGTGAAGCATACAATAATTGCAAAAATCCAATTTATTAAGGCTATAATCATACTTTCATTCAAAAATATCTTTAATACATCTAAACTTCTAGCTCCAACAGCTCTCAGTATACCTATCTCATGTTTTTTATTAGTAACACTTATTGTAATAAAATTACAGAACATTGCTCCTGCAAAAATTGCAAATCCAATAGCAATATAGAAGAATATCCCTTTTAATATATTAATTACAGAATTAACTGTTTCTAACATAGGCATGACTTGATTATTTAAAGTATAATTACTTTCTTCAATACCATCATCATATGTATAAGTAATCATATCTGTTAAAGTTTCATTATCACACATTGGTGCTAAAATATAGGATGCATAACCATCTTTTTCAATATGATATTGTTGTATAAAATCATTGGTGGTTACAAAAGTGTAATCTTCTTCATCATCTAAACTACCAATATAAACACCAGCAATCTCATCTAAAATGTTTTGATATTCATAGTCTGAATCTGAATAGTAAGCATATTCTATTTCAAAATCACTATTTATAATCTTGTCCTGATATTTGATAGTAGCTTCTTTAATCGCATTCATATAAGCATTTTGATTGGTGATATCAATACTATTTTCTATATAGTTTTGTAACGTTGTATTGTTATCAATTTTAATATTTTTAATGACATTATAATTAAGATAAACACGACCATTATTATTAAAATCAATAATACTGTCTTTATTTATATCATCATATGAATATAAATAGTCAGTGAAATAATATTCATCAGAGGATGGAGATAATATATCTAAATTATAATTATCAGTAGCTAAATTATAGTAGTTATAATTTTTAATTAAATGATTGAATTCTTTATCATAAATATAACCTAAATTATGATAGCTATCATCAAGTAATATTTCTAATTCGTTAATCAAATAATAAGAAAATACATCATCATCATTGTTATTATCTAGTAAGGAATTATATCTTGTTGTATCTAAATGAGTATCAAGTATACCAGTTATCGTATAATCGATGATCTCATTATTTATAGTTAAACATAATGTTTTTCCAATAAGATCTTTTGTATTGGTAATTGTATATTTTGTTGTATTCTTTTGATTATCAATGTATTGATATCCACATGTTTTAAATGTATTCGCTAGGTATTCTGTGATAACAATTTCATGTTCGTGAGAGGGTAAGCTTCCAGTTAATGTATAATTATTAGCTTCTATAGTTTCTTCATCAATACTAGCTAGATGAGATATAGCACTAGGATAAAATAAATAATTATAATCACCTTTAGTCATAATCTCTGTGTCAGTTATTTGTGATTCAAGATTAAAATTTGCACCATAATTACCACTTGAATAAGTATTAGTATAATGTAGATTGGGATATTGATTTTTTAATACTATGAGATCATCATTATTCATTTTAGTTGTTGTATAATAAGAATAATCTTCTTCAGTAATGACTAGTTCTTTTCCGATAGATATATAATCAATATCACTATCTTTAATAGAATTATATGTTGCTACAATTTTATTATATTGTGATGCAGTATTACTTAAACCAAAAAGGGTAAAAGATACAACTGATAAACATATTGTAACAATTAATCTTATAGGTTTCAGTTTTAAATTGGATAAAGCTAACTTCATTGATGCATTAAAAGGGAGTTTTGACTTAATGAAATTTAATGGATGAAAACTAAGATGCAAATGTTCATCTTTTGTTTCTTTAAATACTTCAATTCGTCCTTGATCATCAATATGATTAGTTTTTTTAATTTCTTTATTTGTATCACTATTAAATGATATAATGATTTCTCCTTGATGATGCTTTAATTGTTCAACAATCTTATTAATATCATCATTACTTAAACTTTGAGAATTATTAATATTAATAAATTCATCTTTTAAATATGAAATATCATCATTTATCTTATTTGGTAATAAATGTTCTTTACTTATATCATCTACAATCTTTCCATCTGATAACTCAATAATTCTATCTGCATAGTTTTTCGCAAATTCTTTATCATGGGATACGATTAATACTAACTTATCTTGAGATAATTTCTTTAAAGTATCAAATACTTGTTTGCCTGTATTGCTATCTAATGCACCCGTTGGTTCATCTGCCATAATAATCTCAGGATTTTTTATCAATGCTCTTGCTATCGCTACTCTTTGTAGTTGCCCACCAGATAGTTCATTTGGTTTTCTTTGACCTAAACCCACTAAATCGACTTCATGTAATATGCTATCAATAGTATTCTTATCAGCTTTTTTCCCTTGTAACTGTAAAGCTAAAGCAATATTTTCATACACTGTGAAATTATCCATCACATTATAATCTTGAAATATGAATCCTATAAAAGTATTACGGTAAGAATCAAAATCACTTTGCGAAAAATCCTTGCTTGATTTATCTCCAATAATAAGTTCTCCTGTATCAAAAGTATCTAAACCACCTAAAACATTTAAAAGTGTAGATTTTCCACTACCACTTTTACCTAATATAAAAACCATTCCCTTATCTTGTATTTTTAAACTGATATCATTCAAAGCTTTAACTTCCATACCTTTAGAATGATATATTTTTGATAAATGTTTAATTTCTAACATGTATTTGTCCTCCCATATCATAGTATCATACGCATATGGAAAACATATGAAAAAAGCGAAAAAGAAGACGGGGGGGTTGTCTTCTTTCTCTAAGTTTATTAATATTAGGAATAACTAGATAACTTACATCTATTTTAATAGGGAGGAAAAATAGAGGGGAAAGTGTAAGCTATCTATTTATAGCATTGACATATCTTGAAAAAATATACAAAAAAAGAAACTAAGTGAGAGAGTTCAGTTTCTTTTTTTAGGTGACATATATATGGATGGGAGAGAATGTCACCCGAGAGAGAAAATTTTGAAAAAATTATTAATTTGTAGAATTCTTTCTACAATTATTAATATACCCATAAAATGTTTTTTTAATATCAAAAAATTATGGTAATTTGTGTTATTTTAAAAAATATAGTGATAGAATTATATTTAAAATGAGGCGATGATAATGAAAAAATATCTGAAATTAGCATTTATGGGTTTATTATGTATATTAATAGGATGCTCAAATAACGAAAGCAATACTTATGAACAAACTATTATACAAAGTAGTGGTAATGTTATAATGAGCGATACTAATGGTTTTGATGCTTATACTTGCTTTTCTGATGAATGGAATAATTATGTTAAGTATAGTTGTACAGTGTTTGGTAGTAATTATTTACGCAGTTCCGTAAAAAATGTTATATTTTTGGATAGCTTAGATAATAAACCTGCTGATGCTTGGGATATTTCTGATAATGTAGATCAGTCAGTTATGGCATGGGTGGATGATTCTGGTGATAATAAGATTCCTTATGATTTATATATTGCAGGCGAAGGAGGGGTAGATGCGAATATTGATACAAGATATTTATTTGCAGGATATAATAATTTAGAAAGCATTCATTTTAACGATTGTTTTTATACAGGTGATGCAATAGATATGAGTTTTATGTTTTATTACTGTGCTTCATTAAAAGATTTAGATACATCTAGTTTAAATACATCAAGTGTATATGTTATGGCTGATATGTTTAGAGAATGTATGTCACTTTCGTCTCTAACTCTAACAAGTTTTGATACATCACATGTTCTTGATATGAAACGTATGTTTTATGGATGTGTTTCATTGAAGAGTCTAGATTTAGGTAGTTTTAATACAACAAATGTTCAAGATATGAGCTATATGTTTTATATGTGCAGTTCTTTGACTATTTTGTATAAAACATCAAGTTTCACAACATCTAATGCTGAAACCACAGACATGTACAAGGGAACATATTTGAATTATTGATATGAATATTTTGCGTCTTATAAGACGCTTTTTTGTAAAATTTAATAAAATCACTTGACTGTATTCTAGGAATATACGTTATGATAGTATTGAGAAGGTGATAACATGACAACTAGTGAAGTTATGAAAGAACTAGGTATTACTAAGCAGGCATTGATATTTTATGAAAAAGAGGGCTTGATTAAACCAGCAAGAGATGTGAATAATTATCGTAGCTATTCTAATGAAGATTTGGGTGTTTTGAAGTTTATACTATTAATGCGTTCGATGGATATATCGATTGATGAGATAAAGTTGATATTAACTAATCAATTATCCATTAGAGATGCTTTAGAAACTAAAAGAGAAATGATAGGTGTATCTATAGATAAATTAGATGATATATCAAGTAAGATTAATCAATATATGTTAAGAAGAAAAGTGAATATTGTTTTAGATGAAGAAGTAAGAAATGAATATGATAATTTGTATTTTCATAATGATTGTTTTATATATGATGATATGTGTATTTTAATGAATGATATTGATTATATAAATATCATGATTAAGGCTTCTAATAGTGATCACTTTTTTAAAATAGAAGTATATTATTATATTAGCATGGATATAGTGACTAGGCGTGATACGTATTCTTTCCAGTTGATGAATAATAGGCATGTTGCACCATTTTTTGATATATTATCAAAGACTTCAATCAAAATTAATGACCCACTAAATCTTATAAATATATATAACCAATATCGTAATGATTTAGTAGGATTAAGTAGATATTTAAACAATCATTTTAAAAAATGGTCAAAACAATATAATTTGGAATTACAAACTTTTAGTATAGAAGATGTGTATCATTATCATAGTTATTTAAAACAAGAAAAATAATTTCAGAGGAATTATGTATATGATTTTTGATTTTAGCAAATATATCATTGATGCAATTTGCAAAATTCGATATAATAAATATAAGATAATTCGATTTATTAATTATATTTGATTTGATATAATGTTATGTGTAGGAGGTGACTAAGATGAATAAAGATGAATTACAAAATATTATTGATTTAGGTGAAAATATTAAAGTAGAATTTAAATCTTGGAAAGAAACTCCTAATTTTAAAAAGCTTATTCAATTATGTGTGAAAGAGATAGTTGCACTTGCTAATTGTGAAGGCGGCATGCTTTTGCTAGGTGTTGAAGATGATAAAACTATTACTGGTTGTAGCAATTATGATCTTCAAAATATCATAGAAAGTATTTATGATAGAACGGCTCCCAATTTATTTACCAAAGCTGAAGTTGTATCAATAGATGATAAAGATGTTATTATTATTTATGTTGATAAAGGTCGAAGACTTTATGGTACATCATCTGGTGAGTACTATAAAAGACTCGGTAAAAATTCTAAACCGTATACACCTGAGAAAATTGAGAATACTTTTGATGAAGGTGCAGATTATTCTTCGCAGATAATACAAAGTAGTAGCGAAGATGATATTAATCTGTTAGAAGTATATAAGTTAAAAGAAAAATTAAAAGAAAGAGATCGAAATTCCACTTTAGTAGATTTAGATGATATGTCTTTTTTAAAAGATCTTTGTTTAATTAAAAATACTGAAGATGGAATTAAACTCACAGTTGCAGGATTATTATTTGTTGGTAAAGAATCATCAATTAAAAAGTATATGTCACAAGCAGAATGTATATATTTGCATTATAGTGATGATAATAGGGAAGAATACGATAATCGTTTAGATTTAAAATTACCTATTATTTCAGTTCTTGATCGCTTAACAGAAAAGATACAGGATTATAATCATTTGATTAATATTCAAGTTGGATTGTATAGATTGGAAATATATGATTTTTCAGAAAGGGTATTTCAAGAAGCGTTATTGAATGCTTATACGCACAGACGTTATGATAGTCTGGGTTCAATATATGTAAAACACTATTCAGATAAATTGGTCATTGAAAGTCCAGGTGGATTCATGGATGATATTAGCGAAAAAAACATTATCACTCATCCATCAGTACCTTGTAATAAGTTGATTGCGGAAACCTTGCAACGTCTAAGATATGTGCAAAGATCAGGCCAGGGAATTGACATTATGTATAGAGAAATGGTTACTATGGTTGAAGCCTCTCCTGGTTAAAACCAGAAGATTCTAGCAGAGTAATAAACTCCGCCTGTGGATTTCACCTTTTACGGTGTTATCCAACAGCCGCATACATAATCATAT
>JAJQGQ010000319.1 GCA_021200395.1 Erysipelotrichaceae bacterium | reverse complement strand
CTTATAAGTATATATCTTATTCATCATACGCAACATATAACTTGACATTTATATAGAGTTTTTTTAAAATGTTACATGTGATTAAGGGGGATTATTAAATGAAATCATGTTTTCGTTCTACGAATATTTTATTACCAAATAAAAATGTAGATAAGTATAAATGGGCTGTTGTGGCTTGTGATCAATATACAAGCCAAGAAGATTATTGGATTGATGTTGCCAATACTGTTAAAGATGAACCATCTACTTTAAATATTATTTATCCTGAAGTTTATTTAGGTAAAGATGATGCTAGAATTCAAAAAATTCAAGATAAAATGTTATCTTATATGAATGATGGAATCATTGAAGAAAGTATTAAAGATGGTTTTGTATTAGTAGAAAGAACGACCGAATCAGGAACACGTTTAGGCTTGGTTGGAGTTATTGATTTAGAGGCTTATGATTTTACGCCTGGGACAAATGCACCAATACGTGCTACTGAAGGAACTATTGCCGCACGTATACCACCAAGATTACGAATTCGTGAAAACGCATTATTAGAATGTTCTCATGTCATGGTATTAATAGATGATAAAAGAAAACAATTGATTGAACCATTATATGATAAAAAAGAATCATTAGAATGTATTTATGATATGGATTTAATGAAGAATGGTGGGCATCTAAGAGGTTATTGTATTGATGGAAAAAAAGCTCAAGAAGTGAATGCGTTACTTGTTGAAATGGAAAAAGAAAGTGGCGGTTTTTTCTTAGCTGTTGGTGATGGCAATCATTCTCTAGCAACTGCTAAAACACACTGGCATAATGTTAAAGAATCGTTAAATGAAGAAGAAAGAATAGATCATCCAGCACGTTATGCGTTAGTAGAACTTGTTAATTTACATTCACCAGCACTATTTTTTGAACCTATTCATCGTGTTGTATTTCATGTTGATATGAATGATTTATATCAAGGTTTCGTTACCTATTTGCATAAACAAGATATCTCCTATACTCAAGGAGAAGATATTGTCTTTATTGACGCCAATTACGAATACCATATTCAATTATTAAATGAAGATGGACGTATTCCATTAGACATTTTACAATGTTACTTAGATAAATATTTACAAGCACATAAAGATTCTTCTATTGATTATGTTCATGGAAAAGATGCTGTAAAAGAACTAGCAACTAAAGATAACAATTGTGGTATATTATTAGGATCCATTAATAAAGATACCTTATTTCCAGCTATTGCTGCAGGTGGTGTATTACCAAGAAAAACTTTCTCTATGGGCGAAGCTTATGAAAAACGTTACTATGTTGAATGCCGTAAAATTCAAAAATAGCTTGACAATTATCGAATAATCTTTATAATAAACTTGCGACTACATCTAGGACTTACGAGTCCTCAACATAAATCTTGGATGTAGCTAAGAAATATATAGGAGGAAAAATATGTTAACTAAAGAAGAAAAAACAGCTATTATTAATGAATATGCAACAAAAGAAGGAGATACTGGTTCTACACAAGTACAAATTGCTTTATTAACTTATGATATTAATAAGTTAAATGAACACTTCAAAGTGCATAAGAAAGATCATCATTCTAATAGAGGTTTATTAAAGAAAATCGGTAGAAGAAGAGATTTATTAAGATATCTTAAAAGAGAAGATCTTGATGCTTATACTGAATTATGTGATAAACTTGGCTTAAGAAAATAGTCGTTGAAGCAATATTGAAAAATATTGCTTTTTTTTCTAAGTGTATAATAAAGAATTATTGAAACAATTAAAAACTATCGACAAGAAATATCATTAGGCTATAATGAAATTATCATTTAACCCATATTTATGGGTAAGAAAGAGAGAGGAGAAGAAAATGAAAAAGTTATTAAAAGGTCTTATGGTTGCTGCTTTAGCCATGACTTTATGTGCTTGTAGTAGTGGCAGTGAAACTGAATCTGAAACAGATACTGAAGTTGTGACAATAACAGTTGCAGTTAGTCCGGATTATGCACCTTATGAATCTTTAGATACTGATGGTGAAACAATTGTTGGATTTGATGCTGACATGGTTGCCTTATTCCCAAGTTATATCAATACTGATGAAACAACTTATGTATTTGAATGGTATAGTATGTCATTTGATAATATTGTAACTCAAATTCAAGCTGGTCAAGCTGATGTTGGTATTTCAGGTTTTACTTATAGTGAAGATCGTAAAGTGGCTTGGTCTGATCCATATTTAGGAACTGCACAGGTTGCTGTTGTTGCAGCAGATAGTGATATTGAAACTGTTGAAGATTTAAAAGGTAAAACGATTGCTGCTCAAAGTGGTGCCACTGGCGAAGAAGCCGCTAAGTCTATTGAAGATGCTAATGTTGTTTCAGTATCAAATGTACAAGAAATTTTCACATCATTAACAAGTGGTCAATATGATGCAGTTGTAGTAGATTCAGGTGTTGCTCAAAACTATGCTAATGCTCAAGGTTTTAAGATTTTGGATGAAGTATTATTAGATGAAAAGAATTATATCATTGCACAAGAAGGAAATGATGAAATGATTGATCTTATGAATACTTGTATTGAACAATTCTTAGCTAGTGATGACTACGAAGAATTATGTGAAAAATGGAGTTTATCTCCATTAGAAGAATAATGGAGATAGAGGATACGATATAACAATCGTATCTTTTTCTTTTCATATCCTCGAAAATCGAGTATAATGAAAAAAAGTTAAAACTTATGAGAGGTAGGGGATATATGTGTTTAGTGCATTTGATGAGATATTTACAGCAAGTAATTTGTTGTTTTTATTAAAAGGTGCTGGTATTTCACTTGGTTTAGCAGCAATTTCATTAGTGTTTGGTTTAGTTTTAGGGATTGTTGGTGCTGCTTGTAAAATATCAAAGAATCGTATTTTGCAGTTAATTGCTAATGTTTATGTAGAAGTTATTCGTGGGACACCAATGTTATTACAAATTTATTTGATATTTAATGTGGTACCAATGATTGTTTCTTCTTTTACTGGTTCTCCTTTTAGAATGAATTATTATTTAATAGGTATTATTGCCATGAGTATTAATAGTGGTGCTTATCAGGTTGAACTTATTAGAAGTGGTATTAATGGTGTAGATAAAGGACAATGGGAAGCTTGTGAAACGATTGGTTTATCTTATTTTCAGACTTTAAGATTTGTGGTTTTACCACAGGCTTTTAAGCGTATTATTCCACCATTAGTATCTGAATTTATTACTTTAATTAAAGATTCATCATTGATTTCATGTATTGGTGCTATCGAATTGATGAATGCATCAAGAGTTTTAGGAAATCAATATTATGAATATATGACACCTTATTGTTTAGCAGGGGTTTATTATTTAGTGATGACATTAACAATTTCACAAATATCAAAAGCATTAGAAAGGAAGTTGTCAGAAAGTGATTAGAGTAGAACATATTACCAAACAATTTAAAAATTTAACAGCTGTTGATGATGTATCACTAGAAGTCAAAAAAGGTGAAGTTGTATGCTTGATTGGTCCTTCTGGCTCTGGTAAAAGTACAGTTTTAAGATGTATCAATGGATTGGAAAAGCCTGAAAAAGGTCAAATTTATTTGGATGATGAATTATTAGATTATAAAGATAAAGAAAAATATAATTTGATGCGTCGTAAAATGGGATTTGTTTTTCAACATTTTAATTTATTTCCTAATATGACAGTTTTACAAAATTTAACTTTAGCACCGATTCAAGTCATGAAAAAAAGTGAAAGTGAAGCTATAGAGATAGCAGAAAAATATTTGGATCGTGTTGGTTTATTAGATAAAAGAGATGAATTTCCTAATAAGTTATCTGGTGGACAGAAACAAAGAGTTGCTATTGCACGAAGTCTGTGTTTAAATCCCGAAATCATGTTATTTGATGAACCAACGAGTGCTTTAGATCCAGAAATGATTATTGAAGTATTACAGGTTATGAAGGAATTAAGTGAAGAAGGTATGACGATGATTGTGGTGACACATGAAATGGGTTTTGCGAAAACAGTTGCTAACCGTGTTATATTCTTAGAATCTGGTAAAATAGTTGAAGAAAATGATGCTCGTGCATTTTTTGATAATCCACAAACAGAAAGGGCTCAAGATTTCTTGAATAAGGTCATGTATTAATGAAAATTAAAGAGTTTTCGGTAGAAACTTATATGACAAATCATGAAAATGATTGTCTTTATAATTTATCTGATACATGTGTGGATAGTTTAAGTATTGCGGATTTAAATATTGATATCAATCATATGATGACTATGAAGATGGATTATGGACCTATTGTTGGTTCTCATCGTTTAAAGAAAGGTATTCTATCTTTATATGAAACAGGGTGTGATGATAATATAACGATTACCCATGGCGCTATTAATGCGAATGAACTTGTAATGATGACATTATTAGAAGCAGGGGATCATGTTATTGCGATGACACCATCCTATCAACAAATGTATGAATTCCCTAAGTCTATAGGTTGTCTTGTATCAATGATTGAACTTAAAGAAGAAAAAAGTTGGTTACCGACTGTAAATGAATTTAAACAAGTCATTAATGAGCATACCAAGCTTATTTGTCTAACATCTCCTAATAATCCAACAGGAACAACATTTGATAAAAACCAAATGTTAGAATTGATCAATCTAGCAAAACAATATGATTGTTATATTTTAGTGGATGAAATTTATCGTGGTGTTAATACTCAAACGAAAGTTTTGACGCCATCTTTTTCTGATTATTATGATAAGGCTATTATTACGTCTAGTTTATCTAAAGTTTTTTCTTTTGCTGGTTTAAGATTAGGTTGGATTAAAGGACCTAAGGATATTATTGATATCATTAATTATCGTAGAGATTATCATATTATTAGTAGTGGACCTTTAGATGATTATTTAGGTAGTTTAGTCTTAGAGAATAAGGATAAGATATTACAAAGAAGTATGGCTATTTGTGATAAGAATAAAGCTTACATTCGTGAATGGTTAGAAAATGAACCTTTAGTATCTTGCATTTTGCCTGATGAAGGAACAGTATGTTTTTTACATTATCATATAGATATGCCTTCATTAGATTTATGTGAAAGATTACAAAAAGAAACAGGTGTTTTCTTTGTTCCTGGTATTTGTTTTGATAAAGAATATTATTTAAGATTTGGTTTTGCCCAGGATTATAAGACTCTTGTGGAAGGCTTAAATATATTTTCTCAGTGGTTACATGAGAATGCTTAAGGCATTCTCTTTTTATATACCTCAAAATAAACATAATAACTTGAAAAAATTAATGTTGATAATTGCCCAATTAACATAACAATACCCACACTTAATACTGCATATCTTGGTATTAATATAATAAGACATATAAATTCAATAAAAACTTCAAATCCACTCATAATTAACATTTCCTGATTTTTTCCTAGTGCTTGTAAAGTAGCACTTAATGGAGTTTGTAAGTAACAAAGCGTAAAAGGAATACACATATATTTTAAATAATTATAGCCTTGTGTGGTATCATACATAAGTTTTAAACATATATCGCCATAAAAATAAAATATCAAAGTAAAAGGTAAACTAATCAAAAAACAAGCTATTAAACTATATAAAATATGCTTCCTTAAAAGATAATAATGATGATAAGCAATGTCTCTGTTAAGAGTGGGGAGCATCATTCTTAAAATAACATTATTAAAGAAAGTTGGGGTAAATAGTAATGAAACAACATATCCTGCCATGACTGCAAAATCATTTTGTACAACACTTTCAACATATCCAAGTTTTGATAACATATTGACTAAAACAATAGGTTCAATAAAATTATATCCAGAATGTAATAATCTTGAACCTGTTAAAGGTAAAGCAATATTCATCATATCTTTGTATATAAAGTTTTCTTTTATATATGCTAGATTATGATAACTCATATGAACTTTTCGCTGTAATTGAAAATATAAATATAATATTGAAGTTATTTCGCCAATACTCATTGATAAAATAGCAATTGATACCAAAAAACTAATATCTAACTCATGAAAAACATGAATCAATATAAAACTAAAAACAATACGTGAACTTTCCTCTAAGATAGATGCTATCGCTAAATGGCCAACACTTTCTTTTCCTAAGTAATAATTTTTTATAATGCCACTGATACCAACAAGAGGAATAAAAGGTATGATACATAATAATGGATATATAGCTTGTGGCTGTTTTAAGAAGTTTAATGCAATGATTTGATGAAATAATAATAATCCGCCAACAATCAATATACAAGAGCAGCCACAAATAAGTATAGCTGAAATAATAACTTTTTTATTACGATAATTTGGATGAGAAACCAAACGAAAAACAGCTGATGGAATAGAAAACTGGGCTAAAGTAATACATAAAGATAAAGTAGGTAACACTAAAATGTATAAAGCCATACCTTCATCATTGAGTAATCTTGATAACATCATGCGATTGATAAGTGAAAATAATTTTGATATCAATGTTGTAGAAGTAAGAATGATAAATGAATTAATCAATTTTCTTTTCATAAAACACTTCCTTTATGATTTCATTTCCTTTATAATAGATATGTTGAACAAATGATAAATATGATAGGAAGTGTTAAATAATGGAGATAAATCTTAAAGAAAAATTGCCTTTAGATATATTATTTTTAATTCGTGTAAAGGCTAATGAATTTAAGAATCAAGGAATACAGGAAATTGATGTTAATGATATTAAGGATTATCTTTTTTTAACGAAATGGAAGAATATGGATAGTATTTCTATGTGTGATTTAATAGATGATATTATGTCTTTACAATTTTCAGATGTTTTTGATTATTTAAAGGTTAAAGTGATTAAGGAAGCATCACATATGGATTTAGAAGATTTTGAGGATTTAATTGCACAATAGTATGAAATATCAAATAAAAGAGTTAAAAAATTATAAAAATATACAAAATAAATATAAGGTCAATTCTTTATTAGCTAAGATATTAGATGAACATGATTATGATGAAAAAACTTTACAGGATTTTTTAAATCCTAGGCTTATTTATCATGATTTTTCTTTGTTTTTAGAAGCTGATATGACATTGGATAGGATTCATGAAGCTATTGATAACGATGAAAAAATATGTATTTATGGTGATTATGATTGTGATGGGATATTAGCGACAACGATATTGGTTGAAGCGTTTAAAGAATTAGATGTTCAAGTTGGTTATCATATTCCTAATCGTTATGAGGATGGCTATGGCTTAAATGTTAAAAGAGTGAAACAAATAGCACAAAAAGGCTATAGTTTAATTATTACAGTTGATAATGGTGTTAAAGCTTTTGAAGCTGTAGAAGTCGCTAATGAATTGGGTGTTGATGTGATTATTACAGATCATCATCAAATGGATATCGATTTACCTGATGCTTGTGCAGTTATTCATACGAAGATTTCACCTGATTATCCATTTAAAGAAATATCTGGTGGATTTGTGGCATATAAATTAGCTAGTGCTTTATTAGGACATCAGGATAAATATTTATATACACTAGCTGCTATTACAACTATTTCAGATATGATGCCTTTACTTGATGAAAATAGGTCATTATTACAGCGTGGAATGAAATTTATGAATGAGGAAAAATATCCACAATTAGAATTATTATTAGGTGAAAACCAAAAATATAGTTCTACTACAATTGGTTATATCATTGCCCCTAAAATAAATTCATTTGGACGTTTACCAGAAATTTGTAATCCTAACCATTTAGTCAAATACTTCTTAAAAGATGCTTCTAAAGAACTATTAATGAAAATATCAACACTTGCTAGTCAAATCAACAACAAGCGTAAAACCATGACTTCACAACAATATAACTTAGCAAAAGATGCTATCAATGATCGATATCTTTATTTTTCATCACCTGAAGTTCATGAAGGTCTTATAGGACTAATTGCTTCAAGATATACAAGACGATATGAAAGACCTAGCTTTGTCATGCACTATGATAAAGAAAATCATCTTTATAAAGGTAGTGCAAGAAGTATTGATGGTTTTTCTTTACATGAATTTTTTATGCAACATCAAGATTTGTTAGAGACTTTTGGAGGTCATGATAAAGCAGGTGGTTTTAGCGTCAGTGAGGAACATTATGAAGAACTTCATCATACTATTGATAAAAGCTTAGAAAATGTTACTTTAACCTCTATTAAAGAAGTCATCCAATTAGATGAAGAAGATATTACAGTATCTAATGTTGAATCTATGTCCCGATTAGAACCTTTTGGTCAAGAAAATGAAGCTCCTTTATTTTTACTTAAAGATGTTCCTATAGAACGTTTATATCTATTAAGTGAAGGAAAGCATCTAAAAATGGATATAGGTTATAAAAATATCAAGATTTATGCCTTATATTTCCATCATGGTAAAGATTTAGAAACTATTGAAGCTAAAGATAAAGTGAATCTTATTGGTACTTTAGAAATCAATGAATTTAGAAATACTAAAAATATCAATTTTATGATTAAAGATATTATTTAAAGATATACAATTTTCGTATATCTTTTTGATTCTTTACATATTGCAATTTGTATGATATAATTTGTTATGGAAAGATTAAAATTTAATAAGATCGTGTTCTCATTAGTTATACAATGAGGAGGATAATCCTGGCTATCCTATTGCAATGCGTGGCCATTACTATAAATGCTATGTCGAAGTTGGTCAAAAGGGTGAGGTATTTAAAAATAGCGATTATCAAACAATTCAAAAAACTTATGCATTTTGGATTGTATTGGATCATCCAAAATATATGGATGGTGTCATTAATCGCATAGGTAATTACGATGAACCATTAGGAAAGGAATATTATTTTCCTGTAGAAGATTATGATGTTCGTGAACTTGTATTATTGTACCCAAAGCAGGAATATGATTATGGTGGTGATTTGGGTAATCATTATGAAAAAGCTTTAGCCTTTGTTCAGTTATTGTTTTCTAAAAGTATTGATATTGAAACAAAAAAACATTATTTGACGAAAACATTTGATATTAAATTGTATGATGAATTTGAAAAGGAGATGGATAGCATGTGTGGATTAAGTAAGGTTAATCGACATCTAACTTACATGGAAGTGTTGGAAAGTTTAATGAGTAATTTATCTTTATCTTTAAGTGATGCCATGAATGCTGCTGGTATTCCAGAAGACTTTAGACCAACCATCTATGAAAGATTTGCGGAAATGGAAGCTATCAATGCCAACGAAGGATATACGGGTTAACCGTATATCTTTTTTAATTAATTGATATTAACAGACTTTTTCGTTATAATTCTAGTTAAAGAAAGTATGGTGGATAAGATGAAATATGTAAGAAAACTTGTTAATAATTATTGTGTGATGGATTTAGAAACAACAGGATTATCACCTTATAAAAATGATATCATTGAAATATGTTTATTAAAAGTAAGAAATAATCAAATTGTTGATCAATATGTCCAATTAGTTAATCCTGGATATAAAGTCGATCCATATATTACACATCTTACAGGTATTACAAATACAATGTTAAAAGATAAGCCTATATTAAATACATTAAGAAATGAAGTTGTTAATTTTATTGGTCATGATATTATAGTCGGACACAATACAAATTTTGATGTGAGATTCTTACAAGCAGGTTTTGATGAGACATTTGATAATGAATATGTGGATACTTTGCAATATAGTAGAAAATTATATCCTGAGTTATCTCATCATACTTTATCTGATATGTCAGCATATCTAAACTTATCGAAAAACACTCATAGAGCTTTAGATGATTGTATTTGTACTAAAGAATTATATGATTGTATAAAGGATAAGATGTTATGAGTCAAGTTTTAATGTCCATTAAACCACAGTATGTTCAACAAATTATTGATGGAACTAAAACAGTTGAATATCGTAAGGTAAGATTTCAAAGAAACGATATTGATAGTATTGTTATATATGCTACTGCACCAGTTAAGAAAGTTATAGGTGAAGTTGAATTGTTGAATATATTAGAAGATACTCTAGATAATATTTGGAAACAAACTAATCTACAAGGTGGCTGTACGAAAGAAGAGTTTGATGATTATTATAGTGGTAAAGATATAGCTATTGCTTATGTTTTAGGAAAAGTAACTTTATATGATCATTCTAAAACATTATCTGATTATGGTATCCATTATTATCCTCAGTCTTATGTGTATTTGAGGAGTGAATAAAATGCTTGTGGATCAATTTTTATATAAGGCAAGAGTTATTACAGAAGATGAGATTGAAGAAGTTAATAGTTGGATTATTGACGATGTAGAGGAAGCTGGTTATCATCTTATTGAAGTTGATGAATACTTTAATAAAGATAATCCGATGTATAAGGAACTGTTACCTTATTGTATACAATGTGAGGTTAATGATATTCATATTGATTATGATATGATCAAAGCTGTTTATCGTATCCCTAATTGTATGGAACTATATCAATTTAATAATGATGGGAAATATATTACTTTAATTTTTAAAGTTGATTCGAAGAATTATTTTAAAGAAATTAAACTCACAGAAGGAGAATATATTTCATATATTAATAAAGAAACATATCCTTATTATGTGACTTATTTAGAAGAAATATATGCTTGGCAAAATAATATTGGACTTTATCATGAAATACGTCAATACAAAGATATTGATGATTGTATTTTTTATCAATTGGATCAGTTTATCTTAAAGAATATTTCACAATATACCGATAAAGAGTATATCTTTGAAGAAGATTTGATATGTGATGAAAATGAGTCTTTATTCTACTTTGAAGAGGGTTAAAAATAATTAAATGATTATGTTATAAGCATACCAAATTAATTATTAAATAGCTTATAATAACGGTAGGTGATCATATGAAACAAAAATTATTTTATTATATAAAAATATTGATAGCTGTTATACTTATTATCTTTATTCTTATAGGTATGAGCTCATCAATGATCAAACATACATTAGATATATATGATATCATAGGGATGGTATTGTTATTAGCTATAGTTGTGTTATTATTATATAGTGCTTATAAACATCAACCAACAAATAAATTACAAATAAGTCCAGTAGCTATGAAAATTATTATAAGTGTAATTGCTATAATGGTGGTAGGGACATTTGTGGATAATGAAAACATTGATGACGCAACAACGAATGTTGCAACAACAGATATAGACTATGAAGTATTATATAAAAGTTTTATTGAATCGTTAAAAGCCAATGCTTCTAAAAATGATCTTACATTATACAACATTGATGTTGATGAAGATAATCATAATATTACTGTTTATATTGATAATTATCAAGGTGAGGAGATTTCTTCTAACGACGAAGCATATGAGGCTATATATAATTATGCATCAAGATATGTGAATCTATACGATGATATTGATATAAGTTTATATTTTGGCCATGTTTTTAATAATTCTGGAAGAATATATACG
>JAJQGQ010000053.1 GCA_021200395.1 Erysipelotrichaceae bacterium | reverse complement strand
ATATAAAAGCATTAAAACACAAATATCAAAACATAAAGAAAAAGCATAATTCATTTGATTGAAAAATGCTTTTTTAAGTCCTTAAAAATCATGATTAGAAATGTAATTTTTTTATTAACGAACTATTTCTAGCTCTTAATCAATCACATCATATTTAAATTCAAAATGTTTAAATACATCACTAACTGGTAAGTTGTTTTCAATACTTTCAATTGTATAAGCTAATAATTCAGCTACACTAACTTGAACCAACTTATCAAAATGCTTTTCTTCTGGAATAGCAATTGTATCAGTAATAACAACTTCTGTAGCAGGACATGCTTGTAAACGATCTACTGCAGGACCTGATAATACACCATGTGTACAAGCTAAATAAATATCTTTAGCACCAAATTCTTTTAATTTACCTACACCAGCAGCAATTGTACCACCAGTATCAATCATATCATCAATAACAATACAATTCTTACCACTAACATCACCAATAATACCAGTTACTTCAGCAACGTTTGGTTTAGGTCTACGTTTATCAATAATGGCAATTGGACAATCCAACCATTCTGAAAGCTTTCTAGCACGAGTCGCACCACCATGATCAGGAGATACTACACATAAATCAGGAATGTTCTTATTCTTAAAATAGTTAGCTAATAAAGGTAAAGCTTCCATTTCATCTACAGGGATATCAAAGAAACCTTGAATTTGTCTAGCATGTAAATCTACTGTAACAACTCTATCTACACCAGCAGTTGACAATAAATCAGCAACTAATCTAGATGTAATTGGTTGTCTAGGTTTCGCTTTACGATCTTGTCTAGCATATCCAAAATAAGGAATAACTGCAGTAATTTCTCTAGCAGATGCTCTTTTTAAAGCATCAGTTAATATTAATATTTCCATCAAATTTTCAGTAACAGGATTAGAAGTAGATTGTACAATAAAGACATCTTTACCTCTTACAGATTCACCAATTTCAACTAAGATTTCACCATCCGCAAAATGATGAACTGTACATTTACCAAGTTCAGTACCTAAAATTTCAGCCATAGACTGGGCTAATTTTTGACTAGCAGATAAAGCAAATATAGTAATGTTATTTTTCATTATGAGTTCTCCTTATTCTTTTCTTTATTTCGGCGTTCAAATTCTTTTTCTCTAATTTCTTTTAATTTCTTGCTATAACCTTGTTTGTTTTGTTGACGAGATCTTGCAATTGCTAAGGCATCTTCATCAACTTCTTTTGTAATTGTAGAACCAGCTGCTATATAAGCATTTTTTCTTACTGTTACTGGGGCTACTAAATTGGTATTACATCCAATAAAGACATTATCTTCTATCTTTGTTAAGGATTTATTCTTTCCATCATAATTAGATGTAATTGTACCACATCCAAAGTTAACATTTTCACCTACTATAGCATCACCAACATAAGTTAAATGTGAAGCCTTACTACCTTTTCCAAAATCAGCTTTCTTCATTTCCACGAAATTACCCATATGAGCATTTTCATGAATATGACAATTTGTACGTAATCTAGAATAAGGGCCAATATCAACACCATTTTCTATAATAGAATCACTTAATACTGAGAATTTAATTTCTACATTATCTTTAATAATCATATTTGTAAATTCACAATAAGGACCTATATGACAATGACTACCTATTTCTGTTTTACCTTTAATAATACATCCTGGTTCAATCGTTGTATCAGGACCTATTTTAACATCTCTAGCAATATAAGTATTACTTGGATCTATTATATTAACACCATTTAATAAATGTTCCCTATTAATACGATCCCTTAAAATAATTGTAGCCTCAGCTAAAGCAACACGATCATTAATGCCTCCAACTTCATCAAAGTCATCAATCTTATAAGCGTCAACCTTTAGCTTTTCATCATTCATAATACCTATAACATCCGTTAAATAATACTCATTTTGAGCATTGTTATTAGATACCTTTGATAAAGCATTAAATAATGCTTTATTATCAAAACAATACTCACCTGTATTCATTTCTGTTATATCTTGATGTTCTACTTTTAAATCTTTATATTCTTCAATTCCAACGACTTGACCATTTTCTTTAATAATGCGACCATAATGTGTTGATGTATCACAATCAGCACTCATAATCGTTGCTTGATTATGATGAGATTGATGATAATCAATAAACTCTTTCAATGTTTCTTTCCTAATAAGTGGTGCATCACCACATAAAACTAAAGTTACACCATCTTTGTCAGCTAGAACTTCTTTTGCTTGTAATACAGCATGTCCTGTCCCTAACTGTTCTTTTTGATAAACAAAAGTAACATCATCGACAATAGCTTCCACTTTTTCAGCTGCATGTCCAACAATAACAATAGTTTCATCTACGCCCAGAGCCTTTAATTCATCAACAACATGATTAATCATCGGCTTATATAAAACTTCATGAACGACTTTTGGTAAGTCAGACTTCATCCTTGTCCCTTTACCAGCCGCTAACACAACAGCATATACTTTCATTTTATTCTCTCCTTGTTCGCCACTATTCTAACAAAATTTAACATAAAAAAAAAGAGGGAATTAAGAATACTTTACTTTTATCCCATCTTTTTTTTAAATTCTATTTTATTATTAGGATTTAAAATCTCACTTTTTCTAACGAATGGATACTTTTTATAAAAATATTGGAATCCTTTTTCTAAAATATCTTTATTTCGTGTCATACCAAAAACACAAGAACCACTACCACTCATTAAACTACCATCAAATCCTAATTCTATCATTTTTTCTTTTATCTCAGCTATATCATTAACCATTTCTAGTGAAGGTTGTTCCAAAGTATTGCCTAATCTATCAACAACACCTTGATAATCATTCAATTCAATAGCCTGTTTCATTCCTCTAATATCAGGATGAATAGCAGTATTTAAATCAACTCTATTAAAACATTTTTGTGTTGACACACCTTTTTTAGGTTTAACTAACAATAAGTAACAATGAAACTCATGATCAATAAAATCCAATTGCTCTCCTATACCACCTACAAAAGCCATCTTCTCATAAATGCAAAAAGGAATATCAGCACCCACTTCTTTACCTATTGAAGCCAATGTTTCTAAAGATAAATTCAAATGAAACATTTTATTCATAGCTCTTAGTACTGCTGCACCATCAGCACTACCTCCAGCTAGTCCTGCCTGCGTAGGAATATGTTTATATATTTGTATATTAATACCTGAAGTTATATGATATCTCTCTTTCATAATTTGAGCAACCTGATACATAATATTACGCTTATCCGTTGGTACACGATATGTATTAGCTGTTATAGTAATACCTTCTTCTTGACGAGTAATATAAATTAAATCATGTAAAGTAATAGGCGCCATAATCATTTCTAATTCATGATAGCCATCATCTCTTTCACTGACAACATCTAAAGCTAAATTTACTTTTGCATATGCTCTTACTTTCATATTAACCTCCTTATAAATATTTTATAAGATTCATATAATCATCAATAGATAATTGTTCTGGTCTTAGTGTTAATGAAATATTTTCTTTTTCTAATATGTTTTTTGTATCTTCATCAAATAACCTTTTAAGATTATTATAGATTGTTTTTCTTTTTTGGGTAAATGACGCTTTCAATATTTGAGTGAGTTTTTCATCATAAGGTTGATCAATAGTTATTTCAATAATACTACTATCAACATGTGGTGCAGGCATAAATACATTTCTTGATACATTCATTTTAATATCAATAGAACCAATACTCTCTATCATATAAGATAAAGGTGTATGTTTATTGATGAGTTTCTCTGCTACCTCTTTTTGCACCATAGCACAAATAAAAGATAATCCACTATTTGATATAATCATCGATTCTAATAAATCAGATGTTATATAATAGGGTAAATTAGCTACTACACACACTTTATCATAATCTAAAGTGTTGACCACTTTTTTTAAGTCCACCTCTAAAAAATCTTGATATATCACTTCTATATTATCAAATTCGCCTAAAGATTCATTTAATACAGGTTTCAATCTTTCATCAATTTCATAACAAATCACTTTACCTGCTTTATATCCTAACTGTTCACTTAACGCTCCTATACCTGGACCTATTTCAATAACACATGTATCTTTATCAATAGATGTATTTTCTACAATTTTTTTAATAGTATTGAGATCTATAATAAAATTTTGTCCATAGCGTTTATGAGCATTAAGTTTATATTTATTTAATAAATACATTGTATTTGATTTTTTTGCGATATCTTTCATTGTCTCACCGAAATGATTATAACATAAAATAAAATATAGTTGAATAATTTAGAGGTATTTTAAATTTTGCATTCAATGACCGCAAAATTATTATCAGCAAATATTCATGGTTAGCATTGAAAAAAATATAAAAACAATTATAATTATTTTGAGGTGTAAACATGGATAGAAAAGAAGAAATTATTAAAGTCATTAGTAAGAGTGAAAAGCCTATTTCAGCAAGTAAGTTAGCAGGTCAATTTGGTGTAAGTCGTCAAATTATTGTTGGTGATATAGCATTATTACGTGCCAAGGGGTATAAGATAACTGCTACTCCTAGAGGTTATATTTTAGATAATATGCAATTAAAGAATACTTATACGATTGCTGTTAAGCATAATAGTGACCAAATGGGTGATGAGATGTATACGATTGTTGATTTAGGTGGATATATTATAGATGTCATTGTTGAGCATCCTGTTTATGGACAACTTATTGGTGATTTACATGTTTCTTCACGTTATGATGTTGATCAATTTTTGAAAAAAGTTGAAAAGAATAACGCTTCTCCTTTAAGTCAATTAACTCATGGTATTCATTTACATACACTTCAATGTAATAGCGATGAAGTTTATCATAGAATAGAAAAAGCATTAGATGAGAAAGGATATTTGCTAAAATAATACGCTTTGCGTATTTTTTTCTTGACATTATTTATTTTATCTTTATAATGTTGTTAACATGTGTCAAGACACATGTAAATAATATTAAAGGAGAGAATTTATGAATTCACATAAACAAGTTTTAACACTTACAATGACTGCTTTATTAATCGCTGTTGGTACTGTTATTCCATTATTTATGCCTAAAGTTATTATTGGACCTATGTCATTTACTTTAGCATCTCATGTAGCTATTATGATATCTATGTTTTTATCACCTGCTGTGGCAGTTGCTGTGGCTTTAGGTACAACATTAGGTTTCTTTTTAGCAGGTTTCCCATTTGTCGTTGTTATGAGAGCCTTAACTCATGTTATTTGGGCTTATTTAGGATCTCGATATGCACAAAAGAATCCAGATTTATTTAAATCATCTAGAAAGACTTGGTTATTTAACTTTGCGATTGCTATTATCCATGCTGTAGGTGAAATGATTATTGTTATTCCATTCTATTATGCTGGTATGGATATTCAAACATTCTTATATATGATTGTTGGTTTAGTTGGTATTGGTACAATGGTACATAGTTCTGTTGATTTCTTTATTACAACAGTTGTATGGAAAGTATTAGCTAAGAATTCTACAATTGCTGGAATTGCTAATGTTAAAACAGTATATTTGATTAAGAACGCATAAAAAGTATGGCAAAGCCATACTTTTTATTTATCCAATATTTCTTTCACTTGATTCATCGTTATACCTGCCATATTTAGTCTTTTAAACAATGTTTTCACATTGCCATAACCCAAATGAAAAGCATCATAAACTTGTAATCTTCTTTGTTTATTACCAATAATATCTAATGATATAAATTCATTCCATGTCATAGATTCTTCATCCTTAACAAATGTCACTTTATTATTTAAAGCTTCAATAATAGCTTCTTTTCTAGCTTCGGCAATACCTAATTTCTTTTCTCCTATAGCATCTTTTTTGGCAACAAAAGCTTGTTGAACGTTAGGTACTTTTTCCATAATCATATTTCTTATCTTCATACCTGGATAATCAGGATCTGTTAATATAATAATACCTCTTGTTTCATTGATTGAAGAAATAAGATCTATTGTTTTATCATCTAATGCTAAACCATGTGTTTCAATCGTATCAGCATCAAATAATTTTTTTATAATAGCCGTATCCGTTTTACCTTCCACAACTATAACTTCTTTTATCTTTTGCATATTATCACCATTCAAATCATAACATATTCTTTGCTTCTATACCATTTTTTTTAAAATGAAACAACTACTTCCTAAGATAAAATCTTAGGAAGTAGTTGTTTTAATTATTTACTATTCTACGATTTTAACATATTTGTATGAATAACCATTAATTGTGTGGATTAATCCTGTAATTCTTGAACTTGTAAGCACAGCTTGTCCTTGTTCAAATATTGGTATAATTGCTACTTCAGATACGGCAATTTGATTTGCTTCTAATAGATAATTCTCTCTTGTTTTTGTATCTAATTCTGTTTGTGCTTTTTCTAATAATTCATCATAAGTAGCATTATAGTAATGACCATAATTATAATTATCCCATTGATCTTTTTGCAGTAATGTTAAATATGTAGTAGGATCTTCATAATCTGGTCCCCAACGTGTTAATGATAAGTCAAATTCACCAGTAGCCTGATAATTACTAATACGTGATTGTTTTTGTGTAGCTGTTAATGTTAATGTTACACCATCTAAGGCATTAAGCGCTTGTTCTAGATATGTTGCAACTGTATCTACACTTTCATCCGTACCATAGACAAGAGATAAGCTTATTTCATCTACACCTAATTCTTCTAAGCCAGCATCTATATACGCTTGTGCTTTTTCAAGATTATAATCAATTTCATTAACTTCTAATAAATCACCATCAGCAATTGCAAAATCTGCACCATCAACAGTAGTATATGTTTCACTCGCAACAAATCCTGTTGCAGGAGAAGAACCATCTTTTAAGATATTATCACATAAATCCACTCTATCAATAGCAGCTGATAAACCTTTACGAATATTTTCATTAGCTAAGTATTCATTTTCAAAATTAACATATAAATACCACAAGAAACCATTACTAATAGTACTATATTCATCAGTATCTTTATAAGTATCAACTAATGAAGAAGAAATAATACAATAATCTAATTCTCCATTATCAAATTGTAAAGCAGCAGCTGATTGATTCTGGGCCAAATTAATTGTAAGTGAATCAATTTCTACGACATCAGCATCATAGTAGTCTTCATTCTTAATTAAAGAAACTTTTGTTCCAATTTCCCAGTCATCTATTTTAAACGCACCATTAGATAATAAATTACTTGCACTTTTTGCGTATTGGTCTCCTTGCTCTTCAACATATGTTTCATTTAATGGAAAGAAAGTTGGAAAAGCTAATAATGTCTTTAAGAATGCACATGGTGATTCTAATTCAATGACTAAAGTCGTATCATCTACTGCTGTAATACCAATAGTTGACGAATCTCCCTCATTATCAATAACATCCTGTGCATTTTTAATATTTGCACCAGAAGTACCAAATAAATAAGCATACTCACTCTTTTCATCAATAGCTCTTCGCCACGCATATACGAAATCATTAGCTGTTACCTGATCACCATTAGACCAGTATGCTTCTTTTAAGGTATACGTATAAGTCAAACCATCCTCTGAAATATCTTCTGAATCTGCCAAAGCCAATTGCAATGTTCCATCTTCTCCAGTTGCATACAAACCATCTGTAAATGCTCTAATAATACCTAAAGATGCCCCATCGGTTGCAATAGATGAATCTAAGGACTGCAAATCATTTTCAAACATTACAGTAATACCATTACTGCTATCATCACTACTTGCACAGCCAACAAGCGACGCAGCTAAAACAATTGCTATAAAACATTTCCATAATCTC
Source organism: Erysipelotrichaceae bacterium (assembly GCA_021200395.1). Lineage (GTDB taxonomy): Bacteria > Bacillota_I > Bacilli_A > Erysipelotrichales > Coprobacillaceae > JAJQDJ01. The sequence goes on along the minus strand of JAJQGQ010000053.1, from coordinate 3,640 downwards.
CTCATTTTTCTATCCTCCTGTTCTATTCAATACAACAAAAACTCGCCCTTATTAAGGACGAGTTTATCGTGTTACCACCTTAGTTCGAAATAACCTCACAGTTATTTCCTCATCGAGTACTATCATACTCTATCACTGTAACGGGTGAAACCGTCATAACCTAGCCATTCGGTTCAGTCAGCAACTCCAAGACCATCTTCATCTATCTTTAACTTCTCCTTTTCAGCATCCAGGATTTCTCTAAACGTATATAATAGATTACTCTTCTCTTCATCGTCTTTGTTGTATTGTTATAAACATATTAAACCTATAGGATAACTATGTCAAATAATATGATAATTATTTTTATGATTTCTTTAAATATTTATATGTATAACCATTTGTTGTATGAATAAGTCCAGTTAAACTTGAACTAGTCAATACTGCTTGGCCTTGTTCAAACAACGGTATAATAGCCACTTCTGAGACTGCTAATGTATTAGCTTCTATTAATTCATTATCACGAGTTTCCTCATCTAATTCAACTCTTGCAGATGCTAATAATTCATCATATGTTTCATTATAGTAATGACCATAATTATAATTACTCCACTGAGATTTTTCTAGTAATGTTAGATATGTTGTTGGATCTTCATAATCTGGTCCCCAACGTGTTAATGACAAGTCAAATTCACCAGTAGCTTGATAATTACTAATACGTGATTGTTTTTGAGTAGCTGTTAATGTTAAGGTAACACCATCTAAGGCATTAAGTGCTTGTTCTAGATATGTTGCCACTGTATCAACACTTTCATCTGTACCATAAACTAGTGATAAACTTATTTCATCGACGCCTAATTCTGCTAGTCCTGCATCAATATATGCTTGGGCTTTTTCCAAATCATAATCTATCTCATTAGTTTCTAACAAATCACCACATGCAGATGCAAAATCAATACCTTCAGATGTTGTATATAAATCACTAGGTACAAAACCTGTTGCTGGAGAAGACCCATCTTTTAAGATATTATCGCACAAATCTACTCTATCAATAGCTGATGATAGACCTTTACGAATATTTTCATTTGCTAAGTATTCATTTTCAAAATTGACATAAAGATACCATAAAAAACCATTACTAATCGTACTATATTCATCAGTATCTTTATATGTATCTACTAATGAAGAAGAAATAATACAATAATCTAATTCTCCATTATCAAATTGTAAAGCTGCAGCTGATTGGTCTTGTGCTAAATTGATGGTTAATGAATCAATTTGTACAGCATCTGCATCATAGTAATCTTCGTTTTTGACTAAAACAACCTTTGTACCAACTTCCCATTCAGATAAAACATAAGCGCCATTAGAAAGTAAATGACTCACACTCGTTGAATAATCATCACCTTGCTGCTCTACAAATGATTCATTTAACGGAAAGAATGTTGGAAAGGCTAATAAGGTTTTTAAAAATGCACATGGAGCATCTAATTCAATGACCAAAGTTTTATCATCGACAGCTGTAATACCAATTGTAGATGAATCGCCTTCATTATCCATAACATCCTGAGCATTTTTAATATTTGCTCCCGAAGTTCCAAATAAATAAGCATATTCACTCTTTTCATCTATAGCTCTATGCCATGCATAAACGAAATCGTTTGCAGTCACTGGATCACCATTTGACCAATAAGCATCTTTTAAAGTATACGTATAAGTTAATCCATCTTCTGAAATATCCTCTGATTCTGCCAAAGCCAGTTGCAATGTGCCTTCTTCATCCATAGCATAAATTCCATCTGTGAATGCCCTAATAATACCAATACCTGTACCATCAGTAACTAATGAAGCATCTAATGTTCCTAAATCATTTTCCATCATGATAGTCACTGAATTATCACCACTACCACCATTTGTACCACAAGCTACCAAAGAAATAGCTAACAAAAACGTCAAACAACATAGAAATAATCTTTTCATATTTATACCCCCTACAATATAAAAAGCTCATCCCAAAAGGAATGAGCCCCCCCGTTTTTCCTTATGAGAAGTACTAATCATATTGTACTCTCATCATAAACTTATAAAACAATATTGTCAATAATTTTTTATTACATTGATATTATTTTATCAATACCTCACCATTAGATTCAATGATCTCTTTATAACGATAATAAGAATTCTTAATCTTTCTTTCTAAAGTACCATGACCATCATTAAAACGATCAACATAAACAAAACCATAACGTTTCTTCATTTCACCAGTACCTGCTGAAACAACATCAATAGGTCCCCAATAAAGATATCCACGACAATCAACACCATCTTCAATAGCAGCATGAACATTTTTAATATGTTCTTCGATATAATGCACTCTGAACTTATCATCAATATGACCATTTTCATCTAAGTTTTCATCCAAACCAACACCATTTTCAACAATCAATAATGGTAAATGATAACGATCATATAAAACATTTAAAGTATAACGTAATCCTGCTGGATCAACGGCCCAACCCCAAGGTTGAGGGGCTTTATCTACTAAATAAGGATTATCCTTACCTACTAAACCACCTGTATCACCCTTAACATTCACACCAACATCATAAGTAGTAGAACGATAATAGCTAAATGAGAAGAAATCAACAGTATATTCTTTAATTAAGGCCAATTCTTCATCTGTAAAGCTAACAGTAACACCATCTTCTTTCCATACTTTATCCAAATAAGAAGGTACAATACCTAAGCAGAATGGATCACCAAAATAGAAAATATTTCTTCTTTGCATATCTAATGCACCTAATACATTTTCAGGATTACAATTATAAGGATAAATCGCAATACCAGAACATGTTAACATACAACCAATTTGATTGTTTGGATCAATTTCATGACCAGTTTTGACTGTTTGCGCATTAGCAATTAATAAGTTATGATAAGCATCCCATTGATCCTGCAAGGTTGTTGAACCCATTGGATCACTTGGATCTTTAGGATCTTTGATTGTTAAGACCCCACCAGCAACCATTGGCATTCTAAATAAGGCATTAACTTCATTAAATGTTAGCCAAATCTTGACTTTACCTTTATATCTATTAAATACAGTCGTCACATAACGATTCCAAAATTCTATTAGTTTTGGATTACTCCATCCTCCATATTCAATTAATAAATGAAGTGGTGTTTCATAATGTGATAAAGTAATGACTGGTTCCATACCTAATTCATTCATGCAATCAAACATATCATCATAGAATTTTAAACCTGCTTCATTAGGTTGTTCTTCATCACCGTTAGGGAAAATTCTACCCCAGGCAATAGATGTTCTAAAGCTATTGAATCCCATACCTTTCATTAACTTTAAATCATCTCTATAACGATGATAACCATCAACGGCAATATGTGATAAATAAGCTTTATCAGGATTCAAACACATTTCATATTTCTTTGTTTCTTCATTCCATTTAATACCTGGATCTTTTGATCCAATACCTACTAAAACATCAGTAACATTAGGTTGTTTACCATCCTCTAACCAAGCACCTTCATATTGGTTGGCTGCAATAGCACCACCCCATAAAAAATTCTTTGGAAAACTCATTTTTAATTCCTCCTCAAGTCAAGTTAAATTTTTTTTATTTTTTATAAACTATAAGTTTAT
>JAJQGQ010000254.1 GCA_021200395.1 Erysipelotrichaceae bacterium | reverse complement strand
CATTAAAACTGATGAAATAACTGATAAAGTACTTAAAGCTTTTGAAAAAGATATTATTGAAGATTTAAAGATAAAAATAACAACTAAAGAAATATCACATGTTGATTGGAATAATATAGTGATTGAACCTGATAATAGCTTAAATTGGTTAGCTCTAGGAATTTCACTTGGATTATTATTTGGTATAGCATTAGATAGTATTGCTTTGGGAATATGTTTTGGTGTAGCATTTGGTTGTTGTTGTGGAGCAATAGTTAAAAATGAATAAAAAATGAGAAACTAAAGAAGTACGATATAATAATATATTAGAGACGTATTGTGGAGGATTCAATGAAGATATAGTTTTATTGAATAACATATTATAATTATAAAATAAAACATTGTATTTATGTACATTGAATATATTGATACAATGTGATATAATTGTTTGAGAAAATCGAAGGAGGTAATATGTTATGGCTATGACAAATATTAATGTGCGTACTGATGAAGAAATAAAGGTAAAGTGTGAAAGTCTTTTTGAAAGCTTGGGTTTAAATATGTCTACCGCTGTAAATATGTTTTTACGTCAAGCACTTCGTGTTAATGGCTTACCTTTTGAAGTTAAAGCTGATGTTCCAAATGAAGTTACTCTTGCTGCGTTTAAAGAGGGAGATATGCTTATTGCTGATTCATCTGTAAAGGGATTTACAAGCATTGATGATCTAAAGAAAGCACTTGAATTATGAAATATGAAATTAAATTCACTACACAATTTAAGAAAGATATGAAGCTTGCTAAAAAACAACATAAAAATTTGGATGAGCTCTTTTCGGTAATTGATAAACTTGCAAATGACATTCCTCTTGAAGCAAAATATCGTGATCATAATTTAACAGGAAATTATGTTTCATATAGAGAATGTCATATTGAACCAGCTTGGTTATTGGTTTATAAAAAAGAAGCAGAAGTTTTGGTGTTACTTCTTTATCGTGTAGGAAGTCATTCAGAGCTTTTTTAATTATCCTAGATTATTCTAGGATTTTTTTGTTAAAAAGAAAGACTCCTCTAGTAATGATTAATGAATAATCAATATTCATAAAAATCATTTTCATAATTATTGGTAGATATTATCGAAGTTTGTTATAATTATAGAAGAAGCAGGGGATAACATGAAAAGAATGAGAGAGGCTATTGATATTATTAGGATCAATATATGGACATTAGTGAAATATGAAGCAGTTTATAAAATATTAACATTATTTATATTTATACCTTTATTTTTAAAAGGTTTTAATGGAATAATGAATATAACAGGTTATACTTATTTAACGGCAGATAATTTATCTGAATTTCTTTTTAAACCCATAACCCTCTTATTTTTATTTATCTTAGTCATCCTTATGACTTTATATAATATGTTTGATATAACAACCATTATAATAATATTAGATGCATCTTATCAAAAGAAAACAATCAATACTTTTGAAGCTTTATATGCATCTTTATCTAAATGGAAAAATTTATTTAAATTAGAAAATATCCTTTTGCCATTTTTTGTATTATTATTAATACCACTTGTCAATATCGGTATTTCTTCTGATTTCATTTCTTCTATCAACATACCTGCATTTGTAATGGAAGTCATTGAAGGGAATCGGATATATTATATCGCTTATTGGTTAATGATGATCATATTTGTAGTAATACTTATATTATGGATGTATTCATTACATTATTTTGTATTAGAAAATGAAAACTATTTTTTAGCGATTAAGCATAGTATGATGTTAGGAAAGCATAAGCATATTAGTGATATTTTAATTTTAGCTTTGATTCAAGTATGTTTGATAGGTTTATATTTGTTGTTCGTAGGCATCGGTGTATTGGTTATATATGCTATGAATGCATTTATTAATAATGTTATTTTTAAGAGTATTGTTTCAACATTGGTTTTTGGTATAGGTGCCTTATCTTTTGTAATATTTACTGTATTATCTACACCTATGAACTATAGTGCTATTAGTGTTTTGTATTATGCTCGAAAAGAAGAAAAAGGAGAAGAATGCCAACATATTGAGTTAAAACATATCAAACTGTATGAAAACTTATATAAGAAGTTTAAAAAGATGATCATATATTTAAGTGCTATTGCTACGGTATTAGGAGTGTTTTTTGCATATAATGTTTATAAAGGTAATTTTAATCTTAATATTGAATACATACGAACCATGGAAGTGAGTGCCCATAGAGGTGCTTCAGCTTATTATCCAGAAAATACCATGAGTGCTTTTCAAGGAGCTGTGGAATTAGGTGCAGATTGGATAGAGTTAGATGTTCAACAAACCAAGGATGGTGTTATTATTGTCAGTCATGATACCAACTTTAAAAGAATACTAGGTTTAAATAAGAACGTTTGGGAAATGACCTATGATGATATTAAAGATTTAGATGCAGGTAGTTTCTTTAATAGTGAGTATAGTTATGAACGTATACCTTTATTAGAAGATGTTGTAGCATTTGCGAAAGAGAATAATATTAGGTTAAACATAGAACTCAAACCAACAGGACATGAAACAGATTTTGAAAAAAATGTTATTGATATTGTTAATGCGTATGATTTTCAAGATTATTGTGTGATTACATCACAAACATATAGTGCTTTAAAGAATGTGAAAGAGTATGATGAAAATATCAAGACAGTTTATGTGATGGCTGTTGCTTATGGTAGAATCACAAATTTAGAGTATGCCGATAACTTTAGTGTTGAAGCCTCAAATGTCAGTAAATCACTTGTTAAACAAATACATAATGCGAATAAAGAGATATATGTATGGACAGTCAATAGTGAAAGTACTATAACTAAAATGATTGATTATAATGTCGACAATATCATTACTGATGATATTACTTTGGCTAAAGATACCATTATGGAAAGCAAGACAAGCAATATGATTAATGAATATGTTGAATTTATTGAAAGTATATTTTAATCAAAAATAATTGAAGTGACTATATAAACGTAAAGAAAACTTTTTAAAGGAGAATGCATAATGGAAAAACAAGATATTGAGATGTTTGATGTATTGGATGAAGATGGACATAAAACTGGAGAAAAAGTTAATAGAAGAATTGCCCATGAAAAAGGTATTTTACATGGAGCTAGTCATATTTTTATTTATAGAGTTAAAGATAATAAAATAGAAGTATTATTACAAAGAAGAAGTAGCAATAAAGATAGTTTTCCTAATTGTTTGGACACTTCATCAGCAGGACATGTTGAAGCAGGTATGAATTTTGATGATACTGCTTTAAAGGAACTAAGAGAAGAATTAGGTATCATTGTAGATGCAAGTGAAATACATTATGAATATAAAATGAGATATTCTAGTGTTGATGAATTTTATGGCAAGATATTTAATAATCAGGAGATTATTTATATTTATACATTAAGGAAAGATGTAGATGTTAGTGAATTAAAACTCCAAACAGAAGAAGTATCAGATGCCATTTGGATGGATGGGGATGATATAGCTGATAAACTTCATAACAATGATCCAGAATTTTGTATATTTGAAGATGAATATGATAAAGTTTTACAAATGATTAAAGAAAGAGAATATCATGAATGATAAATTAATACTTAAGAACAATTTAAAAGAAACGAAAACAAAGCATGGTTCAAGTATCTAGAAATATCATTAGCTCTATTTTAATGAATAGCATGATGAATAGTCATGCTTTTTATATTGCTTAATATCAATTGAATATTTATAATAATAACAGGAGTTGAGGAATTATGAGAAAATGTAAGATAACAGTATTAAAAAGAGAATTTAATGAAGATTTAGCAAAACAATATATTCATATAGTTTGTTACAATGATGGTAAATCAAAATTTTAGGAGTTTAGTATGACAATTGAAGATGAAGTATTTAAAAAATCAGGTATAGTTTTTGACAAACTTATATCTTATGGATTTATAAAAAATAATCATATATATCAATATACTACAAATATCCTTAATAACAGTTTTAGAGTAGAAATAACAATTAATCATAAAGGTATTATTAATGGTAAAGTTATTGATAATGATTTTGATGAAGAATATACCAATTTTAGAGTGAAAGGTGTTAAAGGTGATTTTGCAAGTCAGGTATTAGAAGCTTATCAAGAAATATTAATTGATATAAAGAATAAATGTACTAAAAAAGAATATTTTAACAGCTCACAAACCAATCGCATATCACAACTTATTTATAATCAATATCATGATGTACCAGAGTTTCTATGGGAAGATGATGATGAAACTGGTGTGTTTAGAAATTCTCGTAATGGAAAATGGTATGGCATCGTTATGTGTATTAATCAATCTAAATTAGATAATAAGACAGATAAAGAAGTAGAAATACTTAATATTAAGCTTGATGATAAAGTGAATGAATTACTTAATAAAGATGGTTATTATAGAGCATATCATATGAATAAAGAGAAATGGTTAAGTATTATTTTAGATGAAACATTAAATGATGAAGAAATTATGCAATATCTTAAGGTAAGTCATCAATTTACTGAAACAATCGATGAATGGATTATACCAGCTAATCCTAAGTATTATGATATGATTCATTGTTTTGATGATAGAAATATGATTACATGGAAACAAACAAGTAAGATGCATGTTGGTGATATTGTTTATATGTATGTTACAAAACCAATTGGAGCCATACTTTATAAATGTCAAGTAATAGAAGTAGATATTCCTTATGAATATCAAGATAAAAATCTTAGAATATCTAAAATTATGAAACTACAACTACTACAAAGATATAATAAAGATCAATATACATTTGAGGTATTAAATCAATATGGTATTAAAGCAATTAGAGGTCCTAGAAGAATAAGTGAAGCATTAAGAAAAGCAATGAACGATTAGATAAAATATGTTACAATAATTATAACGGAGGTAGGATTATGATTAGATTTGAAGATATTAAACAACAAGATTTACCCAAATTTAAAGGTGGCACTGGCATTACTAAGGCACGTATGTTTGTAGATGACTATAATAGGATTGCTGAAATTACATTACAAAAAGATGTTTATGTTGGTGAACATAAACATGAAGTAGATAGCGAAGTAGTTTATGTATTAAAAGGTATTGCTAATTGTGTATTAGATGGTGAAGAAGAAATTGTTGCTGCAGGACAAATTCATTATTGTCCAAAAGGACATACACATTATATTTATAATTGTCATGATGAAGATTTAGTGTTGTATTGCGTTATTCCTAGACATGAGTAAAGACCAACAAAAGGTTGGTCTTTTATTTATATTTTTGTATTCTACAGGTGTGATGCTTGTAATCTTTTTTTCTACTATCACTTTCGTAACTAATACCAATTAATAATAAATTATCTTTATAATGCTCAAAAGCTTTAAAATAATCTCGACTATTGATTTGATTAATAGCGTGATCAACAGATTTATTCCATTTAAGTTCCACAATCATGGCTGGATTAGTTGGATCAAGGGGAATAAAACCAATATCACAAAAACCTTTACCACTAGGCAGTTCTCTTAGGATAGTATAATAATCTTGAGCTGTATAATATGCCATTAATATTGTAGTACTTAATGCATCTTCATTATTGTATTTTAGAGGTGATGTAACATAAGAATTATGTATTTCTTCCAGTGACTGGGCTACTACCTCTTCATCCAAACTCCAAGTTGCTTCTAATAATCTATCAGAATTTTGAATCAGTTTCATAGTTTCAGGCCATTTAACTTCTTTGACTACTGAAACAAATGAATCTGATACTTCTTTATTTGGAATATAAGTACTATTTAGCTCGCTATCATAAGCCAAATATCCTAAATGAATAAGTAAAGTTAATACGTCATCTTTACAAGTAACACTAGCCATATCATTAGTAAAAGTTGAAGTATCAACAGGTATCTTATCACCAATTAATAATCTATGAATAGCATCTTTTAAGCCATCATAGTTAGAACTAATATACTTTTTAAGATTTTCAAAAGAAGCGGTTTTAGACCAATAGTTGCCTAAGTTCTTTGTAGTCATTGCTTTGACAATCGATCTAGGACTATAAATAGAAATACCATTTTTAAATTGATAACCATCATACCAATCTTTAATAACATCAAAATTCATATCATACTGATAACATAATTCTTTAACTTCATCTTCAGTAAATCCCATATAGTTTTCATAAGTCATTGGATCAAGCATGGATATTTCGTCGAACATATTAATAGCACTTTCGTCACCATATTTTTTAATTGGAAGAATCCCAGTCATATAAGCTAATGCAACATATTCTTTTTCTTTTAAAAGCTCATTCATTAAAACAAGAAAACTGTCTTTATCTTCTTTTGTGTTTTTTGAATCTCTTAAAACACAATCCCATTCATCAATAATAAATATGAATTGCTCATCAGTTTTAGCATATATAGCATTTAATAATAATGATAATTTATTTCTTCTTAGAGATATATGATAATTTTCGTTAATTTCATCGATAAGTTCTTCATTTATTAAATCAATCATATCTGTTACAGATACAGACATATTATAGAAATATTGCATATCTATATAAATAACATTATACTTGTTTAAATTTTTTTTATAATTATATGTTTGTGATATTTTTAAATCTTTAAATAATAATGATGAATCACAGCCTTTAGAATAAAAAGCAGAAAGCATCTTTGCATCTGTGCTTTTGCCAAAGCGCCTTGGTCTAGAAAAACATACATAGCGACTGCCTGTATTAATTATAGTATTCATTCTATCAATAAGCATAGATTTATCAACATAAATTAAATCATTTTTTTTCATGGCAAAACCCATGTTGCTTGGATTAAAATAAACTCCCATAATATCACTTCCTTGTTTCTAACATTATAACATAAATAAAATATTTCTTATAGTTTGTTGGAATACAATCATTAAAATATTTTTTATTTTGATGATTGTATTCCTGACATAACTACTAATATTTGTGAAGGCAGATAAAACAACCACATACCAATACGAGTAAACTCATGAATTAAACCCATATCAGTTAGATTAAATAATCCAACACAAATATCACAACAAACAAATAGTGTTAATCCTATTGCAAATATAAATCCTATATTTTTATAGTTTTTCCAAGCTATTATAGTGTTAATGAGTAATTGTGGAAAATAAATCATCGCAAGTATATTTACTATATCAGTTATATTTGTTAGAAAGATGATTATTATAGGTAGTATTATTCTAAGTATCCATAAATCATTTCCTAATTTTATCATATATATCAATTGAACAATAATAAAACAAATAAGACCTAGAATATCATATTCATTCATAACTAATAAAAACCAATCAGCAAGCATAGTAAAAAATAATGCTATAGATATCAATTTATCACCATGATGGAAACTACTATATAAAGAAAATATAAAACATAACACTAAACTTATATATTTTAAAGGTGTTGTAGCCCCGTAATGCTTTGTGAAATCTAATGTCAGAAAAATGATGTAGAGGATTAATTCAATAATAAGAAAATATTTAATCGTTCGTTTCATAGTTACCTCCATAAAATAATGATACTACTGAAAATGATGAAACACAAAGAAATATTTCCTCTTATGAAGGAAATTGATAGTCTTTTAAACAACCATGTAAAAAATATAATAATAGTTGTGGGAGTTGATAATATGTTAGATAATACATTAACAATTGTTGATTATACAATGGATTCACAAAAATATTATCGTCAAGCTTTAAAATATGCAAAAAACAATGAACCATTCAATGCTAAGAAAGCAATTAAAGAAGGGGACGATTTATTATTGAAGGCAAACCAAATTCATGCACAATTACTTTCACAAAACAATGAATTGGATTTGTTGCTGATTCATGCTGAAGATATGTTAATTTCAGCCCAATTATATAAAACATTAATAAAAGAATTAATGGACCTATATAATTTCCTCCCTTAAAAGGAAATTGACTGTCTTTTTCATGATTCCAATGTATTATATAATGTTATTGTAATTTAGGAAGGAGAGTAAAAAATGAATAAACTTATGGAAAAAATGGAAAATGTTTTGGCACCACTTGCTACCAAAATAGGCAATAATAAGATATTAAAAGCTATTTCTGGTGGATTTAATATGGTTATGGCCATTATTATTATAGGTGCTATATTCAGTTTATTGAACACATTTCAAATTGATGCTTATCAAAACTTTTTAACAAGTACAGGGATTGGAACAATACTTGGGCTTGTAGGAACATTTACAACTGATATGATGGCAGTCTACGTAGCATTTACTGTTGCTTATTCTTATGTAAAAAATGAAGGATTAAGTGGCGACGCAATACCAGCTGGATTATTATCAATCTTAGCATTTTTTATTATGACGCCATTAACAACAGCAGTTATTAATGAAATTGATACGACCGTATTGACTTTTGATTATTTAGGATCTAAAGGATTGTTTACAGCATTATTAGTTGGTTTGTTAGTGGGTTTCCTTTATTGTTTTGTGGTTAATAGAGGTTGGACAATTAAAATGCCAGAAGGTGTACCACCAACAGTGAGTAAATCATTTAGTGCATTAATTCCAGGATTTATTATTACAATTGTATTTTTGATTATTAATGGTATATTTGCTACTTTTACAGGAGAAACATTCAGTGAATGGTTCTATGCTTTAATTGCTTCACCTTTATCTGCATTATCTGGAAGTTTAGCAACTTATATGTTAATAACATTGATGGCATCTATATTCTGGTTCTTTGGTATTCATGGTGGACAAGTAACACTTCCATTTAGTATGATTTTATTTATGCAAGCAGGTGTTGAAAATCAGGCCGCTTATGCTGCTGGTGAACCTATGCAGAATATATTAACAGTTGGCTTCTTGTTTTTAATGATGTTAGGTGGTATTGGTAATACTTTGGGCTTGAATATTGATATGTTAACTGCAAAAAGTGAACGTTATAAAGCATTAGGTAGATTAGCTATTTTGCCATCACTATGCAGTATTAATGAACCAATCATGTTTGGTATGCCTATTATCTTAAATCCAATTATGGCTATTCCATTCTTCTTAGTACCTCAAATCTTGATTGTAATTGCTTATTTTTCAATGAGTATTGGATTAGTATCATTACCTAGAATTGCAATGGGAGCTACTGGAACACCTGTCTTATTAGATGGTTGGCTTATTTGTGGAATCTCAGGTGTTGTATTAGAAATAATTTTAGTAGCTATATCAGCAATTATTTACTATCCATTCTTTAAGATTCAAGACAATATAGCTTTAAAAGAAGAACAAAAAAATGCCTAAAAAGACTAGGATTCTAGTCTTTTTAGATATAAATAAGTATGTTAAAATAGTTTAAAAAGGAGGTGTACACTATGAACAAAAATCAAAAGAATATATTGATAGAGCTTATGAGCACTGATACTGCTTCAGGTGATTATTTGGCTAGCCAAATTCAAATGTCATCTCGTAGTGTGCGTACTCTTATTAAACAAATAAATAGTGATATCAAAGGAGCTCAAGTCATTTCAGGTACTTTTGGTTACAAACTAGAAATTCATGACATGGAAGTTTTTCTTAAATATCTACAAACAGACGAATCAGAAGAGCAATCACGGTTTCATTATATTTTTAAACGTTTTATGGATGAAGATGATTATGTTAGAATTGATGATCTATGTGATGAACTTTATTTATCTAGAACACAATTAAAACAAGAACTCAAAAAGGTACGAAACTATTATAGTGAGTATGGTATTACTATTAATACAAAATCTCATTACGGTATGTATTTAGATGGTAGTGAAATTAATAAAAGAAGAACTATTGTTCATTTAAAAGATATAGAAATTGATAATGATCTATATGATCAAATTAAAAAAATTTTCATATCTAGCATAGTTATTGCAGATTATGTTGTAAGTGATGAAGTATTAGATAATTTAATATTACATTTATATGTAGCTTATAAACGTGTTGCACAACACCATTATGCGAATATTGACGAAGAATGGATTGAGGAATTACAAGAAGAAAAAGAATACACTTTAGCTTCAACTATTATGTCTTTGATGAAACAAATATTGAATATGGATTATCAAGTCGTAGAAGTTGCTTATTTGACTATGCACTTATGTGGCAAAAATTGTAAACAGGATAAAAATACTTATATTAATCAAGATATTTACAGATTTACGATAAAAGCTTTAGAGGAACTTGATCAACAAACAGGTATATCTTTTAGTAAAGACTTAAACTTACAATTAGCTTTGTCATTACATATGATACCATTAATGAAAAGAATTCAATATTCTACCTATATGACCAATCCACTTTTATCTGATATAAAAAAGAACCTTATTAGAGCTTATGATATATCAGTGAAGCTAAGTGAATTAATTAATCATGAATACAAATGTCAATTGCCTGAAGATGAAATTGCTTATATGGCTTTACATATTAATTTGTCTTTAGAACAGAATCTTAATGATATGCATAAGAAGAATATACTATTGGTTTGTTCAAGCGGTGTAGGTAGTGCAAGAATGTTGGAGTATTTCTTTAGAGAAAACTTTGATAAATATATTCATCACTTAGATGTATGTTCTCTGCAAGAGTTGTCTCAACATGATGCACATATGTATGATTGTATTTTTACAACAGTACCAATTTTAGAAGATGTGTCCCTACCAATATTTCAAATTAATAACTTTATGAATGCTGATGATACCACAATAATCACAAATGATTTAAAACAATTGAATCAAGGAAATATTTTACAGTATTTTCCAAAGTCTCTGTTTTTAATGTATGAATCATTTAATAGTAAAGAAGAAGCTATTCATGAAATAGTTAATCTATGTCATCAATACTATGATTTACCAGATAATTTTGAAAGTCTTATATTAGAAAGAGAACAATTAGCAACCACTGAATTTAATGATTTTATAGCATTTCCTCATTCACATAAACCAGTATCCAAAGATACATTTGTATCAGTGACAATATTAAAGAAACCGTTATTATGGAAAAATCATAAGATAAGAATTATATTACTAGCTTCAATAGAAAATAGTGTAAATAAGGAATTAGATCATTTTTATAAAGTCATTTCTACATTAGTAAGTGATCAAACATTGCAATGGCAATTGCTACAACAACCCACTTATGAATATTTTTGTGATATAATACAAAGGGTGATTTAAATGCAAAGAATATTATTAGCATGTGGGGCAGGCATGTCTACAAGTTTATTAGTCAAAAAAATGAGTGAAGCTGATATTAATCACGAATATGAAATCAAATGTTGCGATACAGTAAGAGCTAAAGTATTAATGTATGATTATGATATATTTTTATTAGCACCTCATATTTCTTATATGAAAGAAGAATTTAAACAAATATGTGATGAAATAAATATTCCTTTTATGTTGGTTGATACTTTAGATTATACAAAAATTGATGGAAAAGCGGTATTAAATAAAGCTATACAGATGTTATTG
>JAJQGQ010000200.1 GCA_021200395.1 Erysipelotrichaceae bacterium | reverse complement strand
TTGAAAAATCTTTCTAGTGTTCTACGTATAATATATAATTTTTAGGGAATTTAGGATATAATTGTTTAAATAAGGGGCGATATTGTTATAATGAGTAATGAATTTTATGATACATTAGATAAAATAAATCAAGTTGATCAAGCGATTTTTGAGTCTGAACAGGATGTATTAAACGGAAACGAAGCACAGTATGCTATTTCTGTTTTTGAAAGTTTAGAGAAGAAGTATTTTGTATAGTTTTTAGTAAAAGTCTTGTGACATAAGAGGTGATCTTGTGAATTATAATGAAATGATAGTTGATTATATAGATAATTGTCCTTTTGATGAACCTATTTTCTTTGAAAAAATCAAAGAGTACTTCCAGGATATTATTGATATTCATACTATCAATGTATATTTAAATAGGTTGGTGCATGATAATAAAATTGTTCAATATCAAAAGGGAATCTATTATAAGCCAACAATGGGATTATTTGGTGATAAAAAGTTAAATGTTAATAAGGTAATTGAAAAGAAATATATAAAAGATAGTCAAGGTCACAAAGGATATTATGCTGCACTAACTGAAAGTAAAAATGTTATAGATAAATTACATGATTTATGATTAAGAATAAAATAAAAAAACAAATAAATAATACTTGTTGACAACTACTATAAAAGATGGCTATTATCAACAAAGATTACGAGTAGTAAGTAAAGTAGTAAGTAAAGTAGTAAGTAAAGTAGTAAGTAAAGTAGTAAGTAAAGTAATGACTAAAGTAGGGACTAAATTGTAAAGTAAAATGTATAGTAAAATGTAAAGTAAATTGGCAAGTAAAATAAAAAATATCCAATTCACTTTATGAAGTGGCTGCACTATTGGATGCATTTTATAAATATTTATGAATTACTAAGGAAAAAGCTTCAATTTTAGCAACCTAAAAAGATACATAATAATACATAAAAGCGTATATTTTGTACATGAACTAAACGAGATGGATATTGACTATGTTGAAGCATTGGAATATGGTTTACCACCAACAGGTGGTATGGGTATGGGTATGGGAATTGATAGACTTGTGATGTTGTTGACGGGACAAGAATCTATTCAAGAGGTTATATTGTTCCCTCAAATGAAGTCCAAGAAGCATTAGCAAATTAAAAAGCGTTGATTTATTCAATACAATTTGATGGCAAAATGGGCAAAAGGTACACCAGGTACACACTTTGGTACACACTTTTGAAGGAAATATTTAGAAGAAAAATAGAATTTATGTGTCCGTCAGTTGGATAATAAAATCAGTTTTAAACAGCAATTTGTTTGAAAAAATATTGTACATAGTTTATAACTTATTCCAATAATTATAAGCAAAAATGTAGGCAGAAATTTTTATGAGATTTCTGCCTTTTTTATTTAAAAAAGTGAATTATCACGTCCAAAGTTATCGCTAGCCACTCCGTCCATGGGTGTGGCTTCCGTTTTCTCTTTGGAGCGCATTCAGTACTATTCACGGAGCACTATTCTATTTCTAAACTATGTTTTATACAACTATCTGCTTTTCTCGATTATTTTTTTCAAAGTATTCATGAGGATGTTTGTATACTCTGATAATGTTGAAATCAGTTAAGAGGGAAACTATTTATTAATAAGTGGTGCAATAATGAATAACAGCAGCAATAATTACATTGAATTACCATTGGCGCTAAACAATTTTTTAAAGGAAAACAGAGACATAAATACCATATTTCTTCATCTTGATAATGATGACAAAGAGATTTCATCAATGATTTATCACCTAAAAATTATAAAGATGTAAATGAGATGTTGTTGAATCAGGTAAAATAAATATCCTTGTATGAAATTAAAAACAAATAAAAGTCACACTATAAGAAATAAATATTTTATGATATAATCAAGGCAGAGGAGATGATAGCATGGGAACTTATTTAAATCCGGATAATATGGATTTTCAGGAATTAAGAAATTCAAAGATTTGTGTAGATAAATCCATGCTCATAGAATATATAAATTCAATAATTAGAACAAAAGATAAATTTGTGTGCGTATCAAGACCAAGAAGATTTGGAAAAAGTACAGATGCCAACATGTTGGTTGCTTATTATTCTAAAGAGTTTCCATCAAATAATTTGTTTGATGATTTAAAAATATCTAAAGCAGATAGTTATCAAAAACATCTCAATCAATATAATGTAATATCATTGGATATGTTGGATTTTTATTCAGAATATCAAAACGCCAAGGAAATGAAAGCATATATTACAAAAATACTCATGTTTGAAATCAAACAGGCATTTCCAGATGTATTTTTCTATGATGATAGTAATCTAAGTATGTCTTTACAAAATGTTTATAATCAAACTGGTGAACAGTTTATATATATTATTGATGAATGGGATTGCATATTAAGAGATACAAATGCCAGTGATGAAAATAAAAAAGATTTTCTTGAATTTTTACGAACGCTTTTTAAAACGAAATCATATATTGCTTTAGTTTATATGACAGGCATACTTCCAATCAAAAAATATGGTGATGAGAGTGCTTTAAATATGTTTAAAGAAATTACTATGATTAATGCTGTTCCATTAGAAAAATTTATGGGATTTACAGAAGATGAAGTTAAATATTTATGTGAAGAAAACAATATGGATTTTAATGAAATGAAATCGTGGTATGATGGCTATCATATTGGTAATTATTCTATTTATAGTCCTAGATCTATAGTAAGTGCTATTTCTGATAGGCAATATGAAAATTACTGGACTGAAACAGGAACGTTTGAATCATTAAAAGATTATATTTGTATGAATTTTGATGGGTTAAAAGACACAGTTATTAGTCTTTTGACAGGCAATGAAATAGAAATCAATGCTTCTAAATTCAAAAATGATGTTACAACTTTTAAAAGTAAAGATGATGTTTTAACTCTGCTGGTGCATTTAGGATATCTAGGTTACAACAAACCTACTAAAACTGTTTATATTCCTAACAAGGAAGTTACTGATTCATTTATCAATGCTATCGAGGATTCTGACTGGGATGAAACAATAAAAGCTATTAAAAATTCGAAGCATCTTCTTGAAAATACATGGGAAATGAATGAAGAAGAAGTGGCAAAAGGTTTGGAAGAGGTACATGATTCATTTATCAATTCAAACTTAAAATATAATGATGAGAATTCATTATATACAACAATTATGATGGCATATTATGCCATAAAGGATTACTACACACCTTTTAGAGAACTGTCATCAGGAAAAGGTTTCTGTGATATTGCTTTTATTCCTTATAAACCAAATTATCCAGCAATGATTGTTGAACTTAAATATGATAAGGATGTAGAAACAGCTATTGATCAAATAAAGGAAAGAAAATACACACAAAACCTAGAACATTATCATGGCAATTTGTTACTGGTAGGTATTACCTATAAAAAAGGAGAGAAAAAACATATTGCCAAGATTGAAAAGTTTGTTAAAGACTAATTGAAAAATTTTATATTATGGTAGACAAAGGCATCATTTTAATATGGTGCCTTTTATATTGTTATAAATTAATGAAATGTTAGTGAATCGGTTAAAATAAATATTATGGCATGAAATTGTTGAACTGCAGTTTATAATAAACAAAGCAGCCCCAAAACTGTATAGAGACGAACTGCACAATCCATCAAGTATAATAAAAATATAATTTCTATAGAAAAAAGCAATCAAATAATATGAATTATTATAATTCACTTTATGTAGTGACTGCACTATTGGATACATTTTATTTGAGAATAATAGATATAAAATGAGATAAGTGTTCTACAAAATCTATATTCTCTATTTCAAGATGAGCTAACTTCATAGCCTCAACATAATTATTTTGATAAGCCACACGATTACGTAAATAAACACTATGATATAAAACAGTAAGATAAAAATCATATACTTCTTGCAGATATTTGTTTAATGCTTTTTTAAATATTAAATAATTCATTTCTTTGTTCAAACGATTTTACTTTATCAGGGGCTGGTTCTGAAATGGATTGTTTAGGGGCAGCTACTTATGAAGCAAGACATGAAAAGAAAACATTAACAGGTCCTTATGTAAAATCTGTTATAGAGGATCCAATTTATATTATGAGTGTTCCTTATCAGGTTTTTGTACCAGGTGTTTTTGATAGTTTAACACATTGTACGGAAACTTATTTTGGAAAAAAATTTAATGTATCAGATTTAATGAATAAAGGATTAATGATAGATATTGTGAATAATATGAAAGCATTAATTAGTGGTCAAGATACATTGGAAGTATGTTCTAATTTAATGTGGGATGCTTCATTGGTTCAAACATTTTTATTTAATGTTGGTAAACCAGGAGACTTCCATGGCCATAACATTGAAAATACATTAGGTGCTTATTCTCATGGTACTCATGGTAAACAACTTGCTATTATACTACCAAAGTATTATAGAACAGTATATAAAAATGATGTCGATAAATTCGCAAGATTTGCGAGAATTGTTATGGGTATTCAGGATGGAGATTCTGATGAAAACATTGCATTGAAAGGTATTGAAACATTAGAACAATTGATTAAAGAAGCTTCACTTCCATCAACATTTAGTGAAGCAGGATATGAATTAACAGAAGATATCGCCAGAATTGTATCACAAACATGTAATGTTTCAACAACAGGTCCTAGAGAATTAACACGTGATGAAATATATGAATTGCTCATGAGTTGTAAATAATTAGTGTAGAAGTGTCAACAAGATTGACATTTCATTTTTTATCCTTTATGTTACAATGATTGTAGAAAGGATGAATCGAAATGAAGAAAAACAGATTTACGACACCATCAGCAGTATTTGGTGTCATTATTCAGGATAATCAAATATTATTACAAAAAAGACAAAATACAGGATATAGAGATGGTTATTATGACTTTGCTGCAACAGGACATGTAGAAGATTTGGAAAAGCTTACAACGGCAATGGTACGTGAATTCAAGGAAGAATTAAATATTGATATACTAGAAAAAGATTTAGAATTTATGACAATGACGCATAGAAAAGACAAAGTATTTGGTACAATATATTATGATACCTATTTTCTAGTAACACATTATGAAGGAACACCTATGATAAATGAACCAAATAAATGTGAAGAACTACAATGGTTTCCTTTAAATAACTTACCTGATAATTTAATAGATGATCGATTATGGTCATTCAATAATTATTTGAATCATATATATTATGGTGAATATGGATGGGATAATTAATTATTTTCACAAAAATTCCATATATATTGTTTATAATCAATACATATGGAGGAAGAATATGGATGGCTTAGATCAATCACCATTATGGGGAGTTGTTGGTGTAATTGTTGGATTAGTAATATATTTTATAAGATATAAGAGAGAAAATAAGAATATTATATTTTATCTATTATTTTGTTGTTATTTAGGTATGGTATTTTCTTATACATTATTACCATTACCTTTATCACAAATGTCAAGAGAAGCATATAAAAATCATGCTGTTGATATGATTAATATTATTCCTCTCATCAATGGTATCACACATTTTAATTATTACGTTATAAGAGAGTGGTTATTAAATATTATTATGTTGATGCCTTTTGGCTTTTTATTTCCGTTAGCATTTAAAGGACAATATAATCTTAAAAAGATAGCATTATATTCATTCGTCTTTAGCTTGATTATTGAATTATTACAATTATCAATTTCCTATTTTTGGATTGGTGTAGGTTATCGAACATGTGATATTAATGATTTGTTGTTTAATACTATTGGTGGTGTTATAGGATATATTGTTTATAAAATATGGATGATATTAACAAACAAAATAATCAATAAAAATAGCCCCAGATAAACTACTTATCTGGGGTTTCACAATGCCCTTTTAAAGGACAGCTTGTACATTTGTTTTTATTCTTTATAAGATAGTGTATACTAGCTATAACCATTATAAGAATAAGCAATATAACTAGATATTTCATAATATTAATAAACCTATTTGATAGACAATAAATGTAACTATCCAGGCTACACCTAATTGAAATAATGCTGATAATACCATAAAACGTGTACTACCAGATTCCTTTCTAACAGTGGCTAAAGCAGCTGCACAAGGAATATACAATAAACAAAATACCATTAAACAAAAAGCATTAAGTGAAGTAAAACCAATACTATTTAAAGCCGTTAAGAAGCTATTCATACCTTCCACTGTACTTGTATTCGCAATACCAAATAAAACGGCGCAACTTGATACAACAACTTCCTTAGCAGATATTCCAGCAATTAAAGCTACGACAATCTGCCAGAAGCCTAAACCTATAGGGGCAAATATTGGTGTCACTATTTTACCTAGCATAGCCCCAAAACTTGTTGTAGAATCAGCTGTATAGCCATCCATACCAAGATGTAAAATAAACCAAATAATTAAAGTTGCAAGGAATATCGTTGTACCTGCTTTTACTAAGTAATCTTTAATCTTTTCCCATACATAAATAGCAACAGTTCGAGGATCAGGTGTTTTGTATTCTGGTAGTTCTATAAGAAGATAATTGGTATTTTCACTTTTATCAATCAAATGCATAATGGCAGCAACCACAATAGCAACCACTATACCAATCAAATACATTGAATAAGCAACAATCATTGCATTATTAGGAAAGAACATTTCAGCAAACAAAATGTAGATGGTTAATCTAGCATTACAGCTCATAAAAGGCGTAATCAACATAACTTTTAGTCTATCTTTTGTATTCTCTAAAGTACGTGATGACATAATGGCAGGTACAGTACAACCAAAACCTAATAACATAGGAATAAACGCTTTACCAGATAAACCAAGCTTACTCATAATGCCTTCCATAACATAAGCAACCCTAGCCATATAACCACTATCTTCTAGTAATGCTAAACATAAAAACAAAATAAGGATATTAGGTAAAAACGTAATAATCGTTCCAACCCCTGCGACAATACCATCAACAACCAAAGATGTTAACATTTCGCCAACATCAGCGATTTCAAAACCATAACTAATAAAATCAGAGATAAAATTAATACCTATTTCTAAATAACCCTTAATCCAATCTCCAATCGTAAAAGTTAAAAAGAATATAAAAGCCATTATTAATAAGAAAATAGGGATACTCCATATTTTATGAGTTAACCAGTAATCTACTTTTTCAGTAAATATATCTTGTTCTTCTTTATGTAATAATGTTTCTTGAATCACTTCATCAATAAAATCATACTTTTCATTAATGATTTGAGAACCATAGTTTTTTGTAGATATATTTGATAAAGGATATTTCTCACGTATTTCTTGATCTCCTTCTAGATATTTGATAGCATGCCATCTATAATTATTCATATCAGGATAATTCTTTTTAAGTTCAGGTATAATAACATCAATCAAATCTTCAATCTCATCACTATAAACACAAGCATAGTCTTTGTGATGATTATGTTTATGATGAGAGACATTTTTATGCTGATGAATCAAACGATCTGCATGTGTACTATCTTTATGATGAATCGCAGCATGTAAAAGAATATCCAAACCTCTTCTCTTTCTTGCAGAAACAGGAATCACAGGAATACCTAACATTTCAGGTAATCTATGTAAATCAATTTCCATACCACGCTTTTCAACAATATCCATCATATTCAAAGCCAAAACAACAGGTTTACCTAACTCTAATAACTGTAAAGTTAAATACAAACTTCTTTCTAATGAAGAAGCATCAACAACATTAATAATAACATCAACTTCATCACTCAATATAAAATTACGAGATATAATCTCTTCCATCGTATAAGAAGTTAAACTGTATGTACCAGGTAAATCCACCAAATTAATCGTCATGTCATGTTGTTTAATCACTCCAGCAACCTTTTCAACGGTAACGCCAGGCCAGTTAGCGACTTTAAGGTTAGCACCAGTATAGGCATTAAACAATGTTGTTTTACCACAATTTGGATTTCCTATAAAACCAATGGTCATTTCTTCAGACATATTATATCACCTCTTCAACCTTAATATTTTCTGTAATATTAAGACCCAAAGCAAATCTTGTGCCTCTTAATTTGATAATAAGGATACCTTTACCCTTCCTATTTTGTACTGTTATTGTTGTTTCTTTTGTCATACCTAATGCTTCTAATCGTCTTTCTAGATTTATAGGTAATGATATATCTAATACTTTATAGTCATGACCAATTTGAGCATCTTTTAAATCCATACAACCACTCCTTTGATTATCCTAGATTATATAATCGAATAATGTAGAAATCAATCATAAATATTTATATTGTCGGAGTTTATGGGAAAATACTGTATTATATGGTTTTCATACGTTTGATTATATTTAAAAGAATGATTGTTAAAATACCAATACTTAATCCAATTACAAAGATCAAGCTATAGGAATCGGTGAAATCATAAATAAAGCCTATCAAACTAACCGCAAAAGCGACACCAAAATTACATCCAAATTGAATATTTGCATAAGCACTAGAATAATTCAATTCACCAAAGAATCTTCTTGTCATAATAGCAATCCCTACTGCTGTAATAGAATAAATTGATCCGAATAGAAAAGCTGCTATTAATAAAGTAATTTCGTTTTTCAAAAATATAAACATCAATAAAGAAATAATATTAATGATAATCATTATATAGACAGCTTTAATAATCCCAAATGTATCAGATAATACACCAATCACAAACTTAAAACCAATATTTCCAACCATAGTTGCTGATAACATCAATGAACCCAATGTTGCATTAAAACCAATACTTAAAGCATAAGTAGGGAAATGAGAACCCATACCAGTAATGGCATTTAATAAGATACCTACTATAAAAAATAAAATAAATTTTAATTGAAATGAATTGAATTGAACATCATTATTTTCAAATTGTATTTGATCCACTAATGATTCATCCATCATATAAGGTAATTTATTTTCATCCTCTGGTCTTTCTTTAAAAGGAAATAATAAAAATGGTAATGCTAATACAAATGAAATAATCCCAACAATAAAATATGTATATTCCCAACCTATGGATTCAATTAACGAACTAAAAACAGGGGATAATAATGCTCCAGCTACTCCACTAAAACATAATGCAATAGAGGTTGCCAAACCATTATTTTTATAAATCCAATTATTAATAACAATAGTAACAGGGACAACACCATACAAGGCAGCACCTATTCCTCTTATAATCCCTAAAATATAGAAAAGTACAATATGATGAGATAATCCCATCGCAAAAGTCGCTAAACTTGTAAGGCTTACACCAATGAATACCATCAACTTTAATGGTATTTTTTTCATAATACGAGGAACGATTAAAACAGTAAAAGCTGTCGCTAAAATACAAAATGTTGCATGTAAAGTAAATGTTCCTTGTGATACATTCAAAGCGGTTGAAACTGGTGTGTAAAATACGCCAATCGTATTCATGACAATGCCAATACTACTTGCGGTTAAACCACAACAACTTAATAATACCAACCAATATTTAATACCCTTGTTTTCCATACATCCTCCTAAAAAATATAGACATCTAAAAGATGTCTATATTTTAAGTGATATATTTATTAATGTCTAATATCTATTATCTATGGTTTGTTATAGTTTTAAAACATGATAAACTTCATTAATGAAATGTTGTAATAATGGAGATAAAGTTTGATTCTTTTTCCAAACTAATACAGTACTGGTTGTGAGCTTTGGATACAATGGTATAAAACAAATTTGTTCCATTGAATGATTCACAAAGGCCCCTTCATTATTGATACCACTGCATATATTAGCTTTAATAAGAGGTATCATATTTGTCATAGCGTTTGTAGTAGCGATAAAGTTGAGATGTTGATAATCATCGTGGAACCAGCTTATGAGTTCGTTTTGGATGGCTAGACGTTCAGGCCATGATAGAGGAATGTTAATAAGATCATTGGATGTGACATATTCTTTGGATGATAATGGATTATCTTTTGATGTAATTAATCCCCATGTTTCATTGTAAGGTAAACGAACGAAATCATATTTATCGACTTCTACAGGTTCTAATAATATTCCTATATCGATTGTACCATGATCAATACGTTCCTTGATAGAATCAGCATTACCACTATAAATATGATAAGTCACTTGTGGATATTTTTGTGTAAAAGAGGTAATCAATTTTGGCAAGAGAATATCAGTAGCATAAAATTCTCCAATACCTATATATATTTCACCACTTAATTCCATATCATTCCACATTTCCTGTTGTGTTTTATCAACCAAACTCATTATTTCTTCAGCTCTTCTTTTAAACAAAACACCTGCTTGTGTTAATGTTACTTTACGTTTACCACGTATGAATAATTGCTGTCCCATTTCTTCTTCTAATTGCATAAGTGCTCTTGATAATGATGGTTGAGCAATATGTAATTGTTGAGCAGCATGTGTAATATTTTCTTCTTTCGCAACCATTAAAAAGTATTCTAATGTTCTTATTTCCATAATATCTACCTCTTTTATATTGTATCTTATTTTACAATCTTTTTCCATATGATAATCTTTCACATGTTTTCCATAACAATCTTTTATAATGAAGATATATAGGAGGAAAAATCATGATATTTGAGACAGGATTTTTTGGGATCATATTTATACTTATATTCTTTATTGTTATTAGTATGTTTGTATATAATATCTTTAATAGTATAAATACTTGGCATACAAATAACCATTCTCCAAGATTAACAGTAGAAGCTACAGTTGTATCCAAACGAACACAAACAAATTATTATCATCAAAACATGAATAATACAGCTACTTTTTCATCTACTACCTATTATTATGTTACTTTTGAGGTATCAAGTAGTGATAGAATAGAGTTTAGTGTTAAAGGTAAGGAATATGGTATGTTAGTAGAAGGAGATAAAGGAAATTTAACTTTTCAAGGAACAAGATATTTAGAATTTGAAAGAGGTTATTATGCATAAGATTGTAAATAAAGCTCTACTTATTATGCCGTTATTACTTGTAGGTATTCACACTTTTATACTTATACATTATGGTTATATAAGGGATGCCTATATGAATATACCCCATAGAATAGATAATATGATATGGACAGGTTTTTTCTTATCGATATTTGCTTTATTGTTTATATATGGTTTTATCATTGTTCATAAAAAGAAAACGGCTAAATTAATACTTTGTTTATTTACTCTAGCAGGTTTTGTTTTCATATTTTATTATTATCGTTTTTCTAAAGATTATCCTATTGTGAAAACAGATTATATTGAAAGTAAGTGGTTACAAGGTATTTCTTTGGATGAAATTGTTGTAGATAGTGATAATGTTACATTAGTATATCTTGGAAAAGAAAACGGTAATGAAGCATTTGAAGAAGAAATTATTAAACTATGCGAATATTATTCATATCAAATGAATACATATTATATTAATGACAATGATAATTATAGCGATATATTTGATGATTATAATATTACTAATACGC
>JAJQGQ010000091.1 GCA_021200395.1 Erysipelotrichaceae bacterium | reverse complement strand
CATTTGATTTTGCAGATTATCCTTTTCTATAAGGTTTTCATCATTATTATGAATATAGTTCATTTCATACCTATAAGCATTTTAATACTTTATTAAAACCACAGAATATGATTGGTGAATATATTGATATTCCTAGTAAGATCACTGATTTATTACAAGTGGATGATAAAGTTCATTGTTTATTATCTATTTATATCAATGATAGTGAAATATGTCGTTATGCTTATAGTTATTGTTATAAGGAACATAGTCTTTATAGTTTTGATGATATGCGTTTTAATGTGGATGTTTGTGCTTGGAGTCCTGGTATTCAAGGGTTTGGACGTGAGGATGAAATTCGTTATTTAAAGAAGGCCATGGATACAAATGGCATAACTATGATTTATGGTTCTTCAAGAATAGGAAAGTCTTCGTTATTAACTTATTTAAAGGAAGAATATGCTTATGAATATTATAAACATCATGATGAATCATTAATGGTTATATCATTATGTGATGCGACGAATTTGACGTATTATCAGGATCTAAAATATGAGAGTGATGAAGATATTTTGCAGTTTTTATTTGTTGATAGTATCTATAAAGGATTACATGAAAGAGATCGTAGTAAGCTATTAGGTCATGAATTTCAAATAAATGATACAAGTAACCAAATGAGAATTGTCACAAAGTTACAAATGATATCGCAACAATTAGCTACTCAAAATGTTCAAATATGGGTACTTATAGATGAATTCCAACAACTTATTGATAAATGGACGATTCGTGATGATAAGATTGATAACTGGAAAGAAGTTAATAATTATTTAAAGACGATTTCTAATATTAAGTTTGTATTATGTGGTAGTGATGCTATTGTTAAGGCTATTAAGAATCAATCTATTAGCTGGCATAAAGTGATTATTGATTATAAACCTAAGGCTATTATGCAACTCAATCAAACTGGCTTTACCCAAATGATTCAAGATCATCAAGTCTGGAATGATAATCCATGTCCATTTGTGGATTCCGCAATTGATTATTTATATGATTATGTAAGTGGTAATGCGACATATGGTAAGTTATTAGCGAATATGATTATTGATAGTGGTGTTTTAGCTAAGCGTGAACATGTATTCTCTTATGATGTGTTTAAAGCTGCAAGTATGATGTTAGAAGATCAAAATGATGAATTAAATCATATGCAATCAACCCAAACAATGATTCTTCAAGTGACTAAGAATTTGGAAGATGAAGAGAAATATCTACAATATATCGCAAAAATGCTAGAAACCAATCCTAATCGTATGGGTGTTTTAAAAGCAGAAATAGAAAGAGATTTTGCTTATACTTATGAACATCATAAAGATGTTATTGAGACAGCTTTAGAAATATGTCAAACCAGAGGTATTATAAAATTAGTAGATGATAAGTATTATACCTTTACAACACCTTTCTATTATTATTGTTATAGTCATAATGCGAGAAATTTAGATTTAAATGATTTAATAGAAACAAAAAATGATAATGAGGTTGAAGAAACAGAGCTAGTTTCAGTAAAGACGGCTTTTGATGTGATGCTACGTCAATTCAATTATTTATCTTATGATGAACAATTAACCTATCTATCTTCATTAAACGCTAAAGCTGATAAAGCTGTCAAAGATAAGTTATTTGAAGATAAGGGACCAACCATTAATATCAATGCTCAATCAAGTCATGGAATGACCATCAACGCTCAAAATATCTCTCATACTTATAATTCTATATTAACTGGTATGAAAGGCGATGAGTTATTAAAAGCTTATAAGTCTATTCCACAATTTTATAATTATGTAACTGATGATACACTTAAACAAATAGAAACATTGAAAGATAATAATGAAGAGTTAGAAGAACTATTAGAACAACCATTAAATGATGTATATGAAGCTAATAAACAAGCATTAATACTTACAGAAGATAATTTTAATGTATGGGAAACTCTAGGTATATCTAAACGTCATTATGATGAATTGATTTCTGATATTGATCCTCAATTTATCACTGATATCTATTTAGGAGCTAAATTAGATAATATTTATAGTAAAATGGATGATGAGAATATTGTTAAGGATTATAGTCCAGTTGCAATTATGTATTGTAAAGTTGTAGAAAAGATGTTGAAGTTCTATCATACCCATATTTATGTAGATGTATTTCCTGATATGTCGACGATGTTTAAAAAGACGGGAAGAATTAAATATAAATTTGGTGAATTAATTGATCCTGAAGTTTATCATAAAGTACAAAAAAGACTGATGTTAGGGACATACCTTACACCTATTCAATCTCAGAAGAATATTAAAAAATTATCGACATATTCTGATCATTTAGACATTGATGAAGATGAATTAGCATATATTTGGAAATCTCATGCAAAGAGTTTAGATGAGGTAAGAATCATTAGAAATGCTTCTGCTCATGGAGAAAGTGGGGAGATTATCAGTCTTGATACTTTGAAGAAGTTAAAGCAAGTATTGTTTAATCAGAAACGATTATTAAAATTAGTGCAGTTGTCTCATTATTATGAAGATGAATAAGAACACCTAGAAATAGGTGTTTTTAAATGATATCATAAATTATGAGAAAGATGGTGAATCAATGATGAATACAGCATATATAAAAAATGAAGACAATTATACAATTTTTACTTTTGGGAAATATCGTATAAAATTTATTGCACCTTATACCTTAGAAAAATATATTAAAGTTAAAGAATGGGATCATGGATATATGGTTGCTGAAACTAAATATAAACATCATAATCATAATGAAGAAGAATATATCGATTTGATACCTATTTTAGAGAATTTATATTTTGATGTAGATAAGTTTTTAGAACCTATAAAGGAAGTGAAGGTATTGTATGATTGATTTAAAGAATATAGTTATACAAGTTATTATGGCAACTGAGCAGACAATTTGACTGCCTTTTTTATTTTCGTTTTGTGAAAATTTTCGTATACATTTATATATTATTTTAGTAAAATATAAGTAAATAAAAGAATAGGAGGAAAAAAGAAATGAATGATTTTCCTAATTTGTTTTCACCTATAAAAATTGGTAAAACAACAGTGAAAAACCGTATCTTTATGCCACCATTATCTACCAATCTGGCTGATCACGGTTATGTTACGGATGATTTGATTCAACACTATTCGTCGCGTGCCAAAGGTGGTGTGGGGCTTATTATTACCGAAGTGACAACAGTGGAACCAGTATATACTTATTTGCCTGGTGATATGTCAATTTGTGATGATAGTTATATTGAAGGATGGACAAAATTGGTTAGTGCCGTTCATCAATATGATACGAAGATATTATCACAATTATTTCATCCCGCCTTTATGGCTTATCCACTACCTGGTACACCTCAGTTGATTGCTCCATCTAATGTGGGACCATATTATGCTAAGTCTGCACCAAGAGAAGTAACAATTGAAGAGTTGAAAGTGATTGTTAGACAATTTGGTGAGGCTGCTTATCGTTTTAAAAAAGCTGGTGGTGATGGTGTAGAAATTCAAGCAGCCCATGCACATGGATTACTTGGGGGCTTTTTAACACCATTATACAATAAGCGTACCGATGAATATGGTGGCGATATTAATGGTCGTTTAAAATTGACTTTAGAAGTTATTGATGAAGTTAGAAAAACATGTGGTGATGATTTTATCATTGATGTAAGAATTTCTGGTGATGAATATAGTGATGGTGGTTTAACACTTAATGAAATGATTTATGTTTCTAAGCAATTAGAAAAGCATGGTGTTGATTTTATTCATGTTTCTGGTGGTAATACGATTAAACGTGGTAGTTCGATGCCAGCTCCTGGTACGTCACCTGCACCACATATGCATGCGAGTGAAGAAATCAAGAAGTATGTTCATATTCCAGTGGCAACTGTAGCAAGAATTAATGAGCCATGGATTGCTGAAGAATTAATTGAAAACGGGAAATGTGATATTTGCATGATTGGTAGACCTAATCTTTGTGATAAGGATTTTGCAAATAAAGCAAAAATGGGACAAGTAGAAGATATTAGACCATGTATTGGTTGTGGTAGATGTTTAACAGGTATTATGTTTGGTAAACCAATTGCATGTACAGTGAACCCTTCAGTTCAATCTGATGAAATTGAAGAGGCTGATGTTAAGAAGAAGGTATTGGTTATAGGCGGAGGCCCTGCTGGTATGGAAGTAGCTTATGATTGTTTTAAAAGAGGACATGAAGTTGTTTTATGTGAGAAATCAAATAAGCTTGGTGGCCAACTCAATATTGCAGCAGTGCCAATTACAAAGCAGGAAATCACTAAGGTTGTAAAATATATGCGTAGACGTTTAGAAGCATCTACAGTACAAATAAGATTAAATACTGAAGTAACAGATGAAATGTTAGATAATGAATTTAAAGATTATGAGATAGTTGGCACTGTTGGTGCAATACCTAAAGAAATAGAAGCTTTTAAAATCTTTAAACAAACAATGACAGCCGATGATATTTTATCAGGAAAAGCTTTCCCAGGCAGAAAGATTGTTATTATTGGTGGGGGATCAGTAGGTTGTGAAACAGCTGATTATTTAGCTCCATTGATTAATGATCTATTCCCTAATAATCGAGATGTGACGATCATTGAACAAACACCAGGATTAATGAATGGTGAAGGTGGAGCGACAAAGAGTCAATTGACTTTACGTATGATGCGTAAAGGGGTAAAGATTGAAACGAACAGTCAAATCACTTCTGTTGATGAAAATACAATCACATATACAAAAAAGGGACAAGAATATGTGATTGACGATGCTGATACTTTAGTCTTTGCTTGTGGATATGATCCAGTAAAAATGAATAATGATAGAATCCATTATATTGGCGATAGCGATAAAGTGGGTAATTTAAGAGATGCTATAAGTGCTGCTTATGCATATGCAATCAATTTATAAAAGGAGTTATTATGAATAAATTATTAGAACCAATACAAGTTGGTAATATGACATTAAAAAATAGAATTATGTTTCCTCCTCTAACAACAGGTTACGAAGAAAGAGATGGATCCATTGGTACACGTAGTTTAGGTTTTTATGAAAGATTAGCTAAAGGTGGCGTTGGCTATATCGTTATAGGAGATGTTGCCCCAGTGCGTACGGCTTCTCCTACACCAAAGTTATATGATGATAGTCAAATACCAACATTTAAAAAATTAGCTGATACTTTACATCAATATGATGCGAAAGTCGCATTACAGATTTTCCATCCTGAATATGATGTTCCTGGTGTTGGTAAAATGATTGTTGATGCTAATATAGCACGTGGAGCAGCTGCTAAAGCTAAGGCTGCTGGTAATGAAGAAGAAACTGCTAAACAAACTCAACTGGCAGAAACAATCACAAGAGATGCATATGCAAAATTACATCATGATATGCAACACTTTGTATCAGAAGCAACAGTTGAACAATTACAAGCCATTCAACAAAGTATCGCGACTTGTGCTGCTAAAGCACAAGAGGCTGGTATTGATGCGATAGAAATACATGGTGATAGAATTGTAGGATCACTTTGTTCAAAGATATTAAATCATCGTAGTGATAACTATGGAGGTGCATTTGAAAATCGTATACGTTTTGCTTTAGAAACTGTTAAAGCGATTAAAGAAGCTGCACCAGAATTAGCTATTGAATATAAATTACCAATTATTACTGTTAATAGTGATGGCACATTAAGAGGAAAAGGTGGTTTAGAAGAAGATGAAGCTATTGAATTTGCTCAACTATTAGAAGCAGCTGGTGTTGATATGATTCAAGTTGCACAAGCTAATCATACGGGTTCTATGGGTGATACGATCCCACCAATGGGTGATGTACCATATAATTGGACATTACCAGTTGCTAAAAAGATCAAGGCTGTTGTTTCTATTCCTGTAGCTACTGTTGGTAGAGTGATAAGTGTTGAAGCAGGTGAAAAGATATTAGAAGATGGCGATGCTGATATTATTGCTTATGGTCGTTCATTATGTACTGATCCTGATATTGCTTTAAAAGTAGAAAAAGGTGAATGTATTCGTGAATGCTTGAATTGTAATAAAGGATGTGTTGATGCTATTCAAAATCGTCGTTATATTTCATGTGTTTTAAATGCTGAAAATGGGGATGAAACAACCATCTTTATTAAACCTTCAGATATCTCTAAGAAAGTGCTTGTTATAGGTGGTGGTTTAGCAGGTTTAGAAGCAGCGAGAGTTGCAGCGATTAGAGGACATCAAGTGACAATTGTTGAAAAGACAGATAAACTTGGTGGACAAATTCATTTGGCAGCTATTCCTCCTAGAAAGAGTGAAATTTTAAGATCTGTTGAATATTATGAAAAGATTTTACCTACGCTTAATGTGAATATTGAATTAAATAGTGAAGCTACAGTAGATTATATCAATAACTTTGATCAAGTAATCATTGCTATTGGAGCTCATAATATGGATGTTCCATTTAACGTAGAAAATAGCCATGTTGTATCATCTTGGGATGTTTTAAATGGTACAGAAGTTAATGGAAAATGTGTTGTTTTAGGTGGTGGCCTTGTTGGTAGTGAAACAACAGAATTCCTCATCAACAAAGGTTATGAAACAGCAATTGTGGAAATGTTAGATAAGGTCGCTATTGGTGAGTCATCAACTGTTTTACCATTAGTTATCAAAGACTTTAAAGAACATCATGTCACTCAATATGTCAATACCAAAGTCAATGAAATCAAAGACAATATTATCTATGCTACTAACACAACTGATAATACAGAAATAACTATCAAAGCTGATACAATTATCAATGCCTTAGGATCAAAGAAAAACATCTATAATGAAACAGGTATTACTGTGCCATTAACATCTGTTGGTGATTGCTCTGGTGACAAAACAGCAGATATTGCCTCAGCTATTCGTTCAGGTTATAACGCTGCTAATATGATATAATAAAAAGCCTTGTATCTTGTATACAAGGCTTATATTTTGGTATTCAGTTCATCAAGTAATGTTTGGATTGTAATTTGATTCATGTTGTTGCTTAAAGCTTCTAGAGCTGATTCCATATGAGGATAAAGTAACTGATAGATATTTTTACCAACAAGACAATCAACATTCCCTTCATATATTTTAAAAACATCTTCCACATCATTACTTTCAACAGCTTGATATACATCCCATAACGTCATATCCTTTGGCTCTTTAGCCAAAGTAACACCACCATTTTTACCAGCAGATGCTACTAATAAACCATTCTTAGATAAATCAAGAAATAAATTCCTAACAATAACAGGATTAGAACCAATACTATCAGCTACTAACGTACTAGTAACACGCATTTGCTTTGATAAAACAGCAACATAAAGTAATGAATGAATAGCCATGGGAAAACGCTTGCTGACACGCATAAAAAAACACCTCTCTTAGCAAAAGTATAACAGATTTGACTCACATAATCAATTGACATCCTTGACATAACTTTTATCATAAAATATAATGTAATTATTCAAATTACATTATATGAGGTGATATACATGATCATTGATATTATAAAAGCATGGCTTAAATGGCATAAAAATTGGGATGCATTATGCAATTGTTGTGGTAAATGCTGTTATTCTCGTTCTTTAGGAGAGAATGGCGAAGTCATTATTCATTATAATAGTCCTTGTGATTATTTGGATACTGAAACAAATAGATGTAGAGTCTATGAACAACGTTTTCAAAAATGTCGATATTGTAAAAAAGTCAATTTATTTAGAGTTTTATTTAATCCTACTTTACCTAAAGATTGCACATATCTACAAACATTTAGATTATGGGAAGTAAGAAAAAAAGAAAAATAACTATCTAAAAGGGTTCTACTCGCTAATGAGTTAGAACTCTTTTAAATCTTACTAAATAATAATTCATATAGTAAAAATTGATGTGGCAACATTTAAAACGCGGTCATATGACCACAAAATAATTGACAATTGTATTAAAAGATATTAATATATCTATTTATTTCATCAACTTCCTTAAAGTTATTTAATTATACATGTATAAAAATGTATACATATTTAGCAGGATAAGGTGTTTTGATGACTTTTATGTCACCAAAAACTCGTTGGGACAAATCAACAACGTTGATTTTCTTTTGAATTTATCATAGGAATTAGATATTTAGATTTTTAAAGATATTTGTAACATTTTTGTAAACGTATGTATACATAAAATGTATACACACTTTAAAATTAAATAATGAATAAAAAAATAAAAAAACGATATAATAAAAAAATAAAAAAACGATATAATTGATTTGTCAAAACAACTATGTTATAATGCTTTTGACAAGAGAAATGAGCATTCCATGCTTACACAAAGCGAAAACCCTAGAGTTGCCTCTCTAGGGTTTTCTTTGCTTTGTTGTCGTTACTTTCCATCAAGCCATTTGCAAATATAATAGGCTATTATACCTGCTACGATGGAAACACTAAGAGAAATGATGATTTCCATGCTTACACCCCCTTTCTGCTGCCAGATTAGGTGCGACAACAATGTTCTTATATCATATTTAATAATATCATCATACAATATATTTTTCTTACGCTTTTATAGGACACATAAAGATTCATTTTGATTTTTTTATTTTTATAACAATTAATTTTTCGAATCTTGAAGTATTATAGTTTTCTTTTTTATTATTTAAAGTGGAATTTAATTTTTCATTTAAGTCTAGTTCGTGAGTTTAATGTTGACTTTGTGATATTGAAGTTGTAATATAATCGTAGACAAGAAATGATTGTCGGGTTATATGTATTGCAAAAATGAAAGAGAGTGCGCCAACACTCTCTTTCACGTTCTTGAGGCAGACATGTCAATGATTAAGGTTAAATGTATTGCAGTATATCCGCGAAACTATCCGAGGATTTTAACCAATACCACTAAGATCAAAAACAGAATAATAAGATATTCCATCGATATGGAGTCCTTTCTTCAGTTTAGATTTAGAAACCTCAATCCATCAATGTCTGACCTCCAAATGAGCCAAACATAGCCATATTTCCTTTCGAACTAGATTTTGAAATTGCTCCAAAATCTTATTGCTACCATACAATAATTTTCGACACTATGCTACATATTGATTCTTGCTATGATGTGTGGCTTTTTGGCATTTAAAGAAAGAAATATCTCTATTTTTAACATCTGTTTTAGCTGGCCTATTTGCACCATTTTTTATAGGTGGCAATTTATACAGTGAATAATTACTTTAACATGATTAGATAATTAATATTTTATCAAACAATAATATCTGTTAAGATTATATTTAGATAATAGATTGGAGTGTAAACAATGATTACAATAGACGATAGGATAGTTATAAACAATAAAGAATTATTTACAGATATAATAGGCAAAACTTTAAATTATTATAAGCATGACCCTGTTTTATAATCAAATTCAGTATATAAGATAGTAGGTATTTATATTGAAGATGATATTTATGCAATAACTAATTCAATTCAAGTAAGAGATTATTATGGAGCTCCAGATGATGTTGGAGTCTTTAAAATAAATAAAGCAAATGATCAAGACATTCATTCTTTTATTAAAGATCAATCTTTGATAGTTACTCCTGTAAAGTCAAAAATTATTCAGTAATAATGATTTACAATATGATGTATATCTTACTAGAGGTATTATTTTTGAAATGGTAGATGGATTACAAATTTCATTTGAGAAAGACATTTGGTTTTCTGAAGATATCAATATAGAAAGAGGATACAATTTAATTGATAAATTGCATAGTGTTGATGATTTCATTAATAATTGGGAACCACCATTTAGAGGAGAATATTTAAGAACTAATATCATATTTGAATAACAAGAAATGGAGTAACTTAACTAGTTACTCCATTTAATTTATTTTTAATATCATTTTGTTAATTCTTGATACATTTTCATAAGTTCTGAAACAATATCGGCTTCACTCATATTTTTTTCAAAACCATAAGCTTTCATAACTGCTTTATCGTTATCTTTATGAGCTTTTCTTAACTCTTCAGGCATATAATCTGGATCATATAAATCAGCAAGTGATGAATCAGGATATAAATTTCTTGCATCCAATATCTCTTGAGCTGAATTTTTGATATTCTCAATTTGATTTTCTGAAGGGTCAGGCCAAGCAAAACTATTATAAACTAAGTTAGAATATCTGTAATCACTTTTTAATCTACCAGCAACCATTCTCATCCAAACCATATGAATATTTGAATTAAGAATTCCAAAATCATATAATGTAGCATTGGGAATCAATTGTACAGCGTCATTACCAATTGTATTACCATCCATAAATCCAATAGGAATATATTCTCTTCTTTGTGATGACACACGAGGAATTAATATATAATCTTTTCCATTATATCTGTCTGCCTCCCATTTTAAAGGCGTTTGAGCTAAAAGCACAGTTGCTTTTTTTGTTCTAGAAAGTCTAAAATTTTTTACATTTTCAATTCTTTGCTTAATTTCAGGGTTATTTCTATAAATTTTTGGATCAATACCTTTAAACCAAAAACAATATCTTGGAATCCTATTAATAAATTCTTTTGCACCTATATATTCTTTTATACAAACTTCTAATTCAGGATATTTTGATAATATATCGTTTTTTTCTTCTAAAGTTAAACTATAATTGCCATTATCACAAGGTGAACTTCCTCTTATCATTTTTGTTTTATTACATAATGGTTTAGAAAAACTCTCAATGAAAATATCATCAATATCTAGTAATTGTCCATTTATATGATTGACTATCTTTTTTTTGTTGTTTTCAAAAATAAATTTATCTTTTTTCTCCATATATGAAAAACCGACTATAATACAATGGACATGTGCCATTGAATTTGCTTCACTATTCCATACAAAAGTTCGATATGCAAAATTTATTTTTATTCCTTTGTTCATTAGAGGTTTCCAAAAAATTGTAGGTTGCTCTCCTTGACAAATAGAATTTGTGGAAACAAATGCACATTGTATTTTACTTTGATTCATATAGTTACTAGCTATTTTATACCAGCCTGTTACATAATCTAAATCACCCGACTTTTTCGTATCTTTAAATATTTCCATTAATTCTTTTTTCTGCTTTTTATCCATATTTGAAGCACCAATAAAAGGTGGATTACCCATAATATAATTCAAATCTCTTTTATCAACAACATCATTCCAATTCATTTTTAATGCATTACCTTCAACAATATTAGCATAAGTATGAAGAGGTAGAAAATCATCATTGAGACCTATTAATATTTTTTCAGTTTCTTTCATCATTTGATGTTCAGCAATCCATAATGCAGTTTTTGCAACAACAACTGCAAAATCATTGATTTCAATACCATAGAATTGATTAATAGATACCTTAATAGGGTTTAAATCACCTTCAAAAGCCATTTGAAATTGTCCACCAACTTGACTAAATTCAATAGCTTCATTTTCTAGTTTACGAAGTGAAATATATGTTTCAGTCAGGAAGTTCCCACTGCCACATGCGGGATCCGTTGCCCTACTCTCGTTGATACAATGTAACGATGAACACGGATACCCCATTA
>JAJQGQ010000286.1 GCA_021200395.1 Erysipelotrichaceae bacterium | reverse complement strand
AATTAATAATCATTCTCATTAAATCATTCATTAACAGCTGGTCTTAATTCATCTGCAACACCATTCATATCCATAGCCACATTAAGTGTCCACCCAGTATTTTTCATCAAGTTAATAAGATTATTAATAGTGGTTTCAAAAATACCTTTATCAAAGCCATTATTAACACCTTTATTATATAATTTCTCAATAAAATCTTCCATTTCTACATTTTCTCCTTTTTCTTCTTCAATTAATTCAAACAATTTTTTGTTTTCTGCTAAACTCGCAATCAAATAAACCAAATACTTAGGTAATGATCCTAAACTATAAAGAAATTGATAGCTTTCATCTTCACTTTTATCATAAGTATTAAACCACGTAACTAATGTTTT
Source organism: Erysipelotrichaceae bacterium (assembly GCA_021200395.1). GTDB lineage: Bacteria > Bacillota_I > Bacilli_A > Erysipelotrichales > Coprobacillaceae > JAJQDJ01. The sequence goes on along the minus strand of JAJQGQ010000286.1, from coordinate 11,295 downwards.
TAATTCTGGATGATGAAACCATTCAGGATTAGCCGTTCTAAGATTTAATACATGGAATAGACTATTACTAATCAATGGTTGAATTTCTTTTGGTACATGGTACAAATCATATAATGTTGTTTGATTCCATGATATTTTAGATGTCGTTACAACAAGAGTATCAACAACAAAATCTTGATGAGTTGTCTTAACTATACGCAAGTTAGTACTTGCATTATATTGTTGTACGCGATAAAACATATGATAATTCTTAGTAGTTTCTACCTCGATACCTTTAAGGAATACAAACTCTTTATCATTTTTTAAATGAACTGTTACTTTAAAGAGAACATCTCTTCTAAGTTCACTTGATTCATTTCTCTTATCATCCACATCTGTACCGTAAGGATCAAATGGTTCTAAATCACAAGATTCAATAACTTCCTGACCATGGAAATAGTAGCCATTTAATAAATCTGCAGCAATCTCAATTCTAGAAAAGAAAATATTTTCAATTTCATCTTTTTTTATCATAAAAGATGATTTCTTTTCTTTTGTTTTAGTCATTTCATTTTTTTCATTTAATTGTTTCTTCATAAGTACCTCTAAGAGAAGACTTATAAATATTTACAATATTATAATAACATATCGCAAATAATTTATAAAGTCTCTTTTTATTTTTATTTGTAGCAATACCCTCTATTATTTATATACGCAATTTTTTCGCGTTTTTCTTTTTTGAAATGAAAAAAATGAAATTTTTTAAAATAAAAAGTCTAGCTTTCACTAGACAATTATTCATCATTTAAAACATAGGGTAAAAAATAGAGCATCTGCTTTTTCCACCAAGGCCAATCATGATCAACATCATAGCCCCAAAAATCAAGCCAGCCATCTATACCCTTTTCTCTAAAAATATCTCTAATAATATTTAAAGTACGAATACCTTCCTTTTGCCATGCACCTTGACCGATAGACAAAATAATCTTTCGTTGATTGTACAATTCAATATATGGATGATCTTTAGGCAATTCAGCCAAAAAATGAACAGGTGAATTATAATAAAGCGTACTATTACACCAGCCATCCCAAAAATGCATCGCATCATAACATCCTGATAAAGCAATGACACCATCAAACAAATCAGGTCTTCTTAAAAATGTTATAGCAGCATGCGTTGCGCCTAAACTACATCCATTGGTAATAAGTTTTTCTACATGATATTGATTTTTAATAAATGGTACAACCTCATTAACAATATAATAATAATATTGTTCTTGCATATAAGCACGATGTTCTTTATCTCCATTCACATCAGACCAACTCTCTCGATCAACTGTGTCAACACAAAATAATTGAATTTGTCCTGATTCTATGTAATCTTTTAATGTATCAATCATACCAAAATTTTCATAATTATCACACATCGCATCTTGACACGGAAATACGAGTATACCTAGGCCACCGTGTCCATAAACCAACAAATGCATATCACGATTTAAACAAGGACTATATTGTGTTATATATTCTCTATTCATAGATTTTCCTTTCTTTTTAATATATATTGAATTTGATCATTTAATTCATCCTGACTATCGGCTTTGATAAGAAATGCATGATTACCCATTTCACTTGCCAAAGCTTTATCAACTTCACTTTCTTGTATCATTTTTCCAGCAAATTGCTTTCTCACATCTTCATGACTATATGCATACTCAATCGAATTTTTACGACCAAAATGTGTAACATAATGTTTAAATTCACTATGCATAAAACATTGATCGTATATTAAACTATCAGCCCAAATAGTATAAACATCTGTTTCATATGCATAATTCATCTTATCAGTAATATATCCACCAGGTGCACGCATATTCACTTCTAAGCCAACGATATCACCTTTTTGACCTAGACCTGATTGATCTTCATCCAATCTAAAAAATTCAAAATGGAAGAACTTATTGCGACTATCTAGTTCCTTAAGTAATCTGCTTCCTGCCTCATAAAGATCTCTAGCTGGAGCTTGACCAATGCTAACGACATCGTTATCTTGATTGACTGCATCCATCAAACTTACTGGTAAAACCTGACTTGATGCAAAAAGCACATTTCTTTGACTGTCAGTAATACCATCAAATGTTTCTACATGACCTTTCACTAGTTCTTCTTCAATAAATAATAAATTTGGTTTATTTTGCCAAAAATGGATAATATCATTATCATTTTTCAATTTATAAGTATAATTTGCACCAACACCATGATCAGGTTTTACAATAACTGGATAACCTACTTCATGAGCAAATGCCAAAGCATCATCCATGTTTTCTATAAGCTTATATTTAGCTGTAGGTATATGGGCACGTTTATAAGCTTCCTTCATTAAAGATTTATGATTCATATATTGCAAAGCATTACTACCTGGACCACTCGTAATATGAAAATCATCTCTTAACTTAGCTTCTAACTCTAACCAATATTCATTCTCTGATTCAACATAATCAATACGACCATAATGATAAATATAATAAGCAACTTTACGCATGACTTGATCATAATCCTGAAGTGAAGAAACATATTGATATTCAGTTAAGCTATTTTGTACATTTTCGTTAATATAAGCAGCGTCACCAATACCCAAGACATTTACACCACGCTCTTTTAAGCGTTCACAAAAATGATAAAAATGAGATGGAAAATGTGGTGAAATAAATATAACATTCATAAAATCCTCCTATAAACCAGAATATGTTTGATATATCTGGTCAAAATCCTTTTGATTGTCATAATAGACATGATGATGATGTGTTCCCTCATAGATGAGGTGTCCTTGATTATAAACCAATAAACAATTCATTGGTACCTTTTGCCAATCTTCATCACTTAAAGGTACAGTTGCAAATAATGTTCCCTCAGCTTTTTGTAAATAATAAAGTGATGATAAATAATTGGTATGAACATAGACACGAATGCCATCAGTAAAAATGACATTAAGCTTATTTCCTTTTGACATATCTACAAATATTTGGTCTAATACTTTAAATAAATCTTTATGAAAAATATAAGAATTATTGATACAATCTAGTAAATAATATAGTATTCTTTCACTATCGGTAGCACCTTTTTGCATATTTATATAAGATTCTAGAGGTGCATATTTAAAAATGGTTCCATTATGAATCAATGTCCAAGAATGGCCAAAATGATCTTCCAAAGTAAAAGGATGACTATTTTCATACTCCATAGTACCCATTGTCGCATAGCGAATATGAGCTAATACAATTTTGTTATCAATAGGAACATTCAATCTTTTATGAAGATAGGTACTATCAATAGCACGGGTAGGTTCTTTCTCAATATTAACACCTTGATGTGATAAACAGGCTAAGCCCCACCCATGAGGATGATTATTACTGTGAGAATAAAATTCATTGAGATAATCATTAAGTATTAAGTGATCATTAAGACTTGTAGCAAATAATTCACACATTAAATTTTTCTCTCCTTGCAAATTTTAATCGCATTATCAATCGCAACTCGTAATCCTTCACCAACATAATTATCTCCATATTGTTTCATAATGCGTTCAACATAACGATTGTTAAGTTTGTCTTTTTGATATTGAATGGTTGTTTTTGATTGTTCATCATCAAAAAAATTTTCCATATCATTGAGTATTGATAATGTTTTATCTTTAATATTTACTCCATCAATAAAGATTTTTGTATCGTCATAGCGTGCCGCATTTTTTTCATTATGAATAGCTTGTTGTTGCATTTCTTCAGTAAGATTTATTTTATCTAATGACATCAAGTAAACAATAAACAAATTGACAAAACGTAAATCTTCTTTGATGATACCAATAGGACTAAATGGATTCAAATCAAAGACACGCAGTTCTATATGATTGACGCCTGTTTCACGTAAATGTTCATTGGTATTTTGTCCTTTCGGTTTTAAACGCACTGGATAGTAAAGTTCACTTGCTGCTTTTAATAAGCCATCATCAACATATTTTTGAATACTATCAACATAAGAGTGAATATCATGATATTTTAAGATAGGAATAAAATCATTCCAATATCCTATTTCACTACAACGAGTCGAACCTAAATCTTGATATATAGAGGCTGACATATCTTTCTTATATGATTTATCTAAAATTGGACTAGCAGCCGTTAAATAGACAATCATCCATACATAATAAACAATCTTCTGAGCTAATTCCAAATATAATTGATCCTTAAACTGTTGAAAAGACAATTCTGGATAATATTGATATTCTTCTTCTAATAACTTATCATCAAATGAATAATTCACATGTATACCAGAAAAAAGCATCTTCCTTTTGCCATACTTATCCGCTAGATATTGACGATATACTTCCTTATTCTTTAGTGCGCCCTCGAATGTAGCAACGGGAATATCACTTTCGCCCTTAACAAATGGTGGATTTGAGAATGGCCAAAGAATTTCTCTACCAGTTTCTAAAGTATATAAAGATTTAACCGTCTGCTTATGAATAATTTCCATATCGCGATATGCTTTGTCACAACTATCGCAAGCATCCGTAATCATCTCTACCTGATTTTCACAAAAATCCCTATCAATATAGGGATTCCCTAAAAAAGGATGCTTGACATGAGATAAATATCCTTCTAAATTTACTCTTAAACTTTCTTTTTCTAAGCCAAAACCACCTGTTAATAAATGTTCTTTAATAATCTTATTATTTGTATGCAACGTCATAATTACACCCCATTCTCTCTATATATTCATAGTAAACATATAGGAATTAAATGTCAAGTGATATTATAATTTGAATTCATCACTATCAATTGTTAATTGTATAGTTAATGCATCTTTAACAGGTTGAAATGAACGTCGATGAATGGGGGTCACACCATATTTTTGAAGCGCTTCTTTATGTTGTTTGGTTGGATATCCTTTATGCGAAGCAAAGCCATATTCAGGATATTGTTTATCATATTCTAGCATAATATGATCTCTTGTTACTTTAGCAAGAATACTTGCAGCTCCTATCGAAATAGACTTACTGTCACCTTTAATAATAGCCTCATGTTCAATAACATCGCCTAAAGGCATCGCATCGCTTAAAGCATAATCAGGTTGAATGGATATATGTTTAATAGCATTAATCATGCCTAAACGTGAAGCTTGATAAACATTAAGCTTATCAACATCCTCTATACTTATAATTTCAATTTGATAAGCGAGAGCATCATGTTTAATAATATCAAATAATTTTTCACGTTTCTTTTCTGATAACTTTTTAGAATCATTGATTTCATTATTCACATAACCTTTTGGAAAAATAACTCCAGCTACGACTAAAGGGCCAGCCATTGGTCCTCTACCAGCTTCATCTAAACCAATAATATATTGCTTACCTAATTGATAAGCATGACGTTCATATTCTACTCTTTCACACATGTCGGATCCTCCCATGATAATGAACCAATAATACCATTATTAATCTCACTAAAAAATAATTGCATAACTCTATCATAATCAGTTTCCCCTCTAATAGGTTTGATTCTTCGCAGCTTAGCAATATGATCAAAAGTATTAATAAGCCAATTTTCATCCTCTAAATCTATCGATAACTGATAACGATTTTGTAGTAACTGTGGATAATATTCACTAAGATATTTCATAGCATAGATAAATAAATCATCTAAAGGAAGAATATCCTGTTTAATTGAACCAATTAAAGCAATATTCTTAGCAATTCTTTCATCTTCAAATTTAGGCCATAAAACCCCTGGCGTATCAAATAATTCAAAATCTTTAGCTACTCTAATAATTTGCTGAGATTTTGTAACTCCAGGTTTATTGCCTGTTACAGTGGCTTTTCGCGAAGCTAATTTATTAATAAAAGTCGATTTACCAACATTAGGTATACCTAAAACCATGGCTCTTATAGCACGTGGTTTTATACCACGAGATTGTTCCTTTGCCATTTTATCTTTTAAAATAAAACGACATTGATCAATAATCATTTGATATTCATTAAAATTCTTTAAATTAACACTCATAGCATAATAATGATGCTGCTGATAATAATCAAGCCATTGTTTCGTCACTAAATCATCAGCCATGTCTTTTTTGGTTAAAACAATGAGTCTAGGTTTATTTTGAATAATATCATTGAGCATTGGATTTTTAGAAGAGTATGGCGCTCTTGCATCAACCAATTCTATAACAATGTCAATGACCTTTAATTTATCACTTATTTCTCTTTTGGCCTTTTGCATATGGCCAGGATACCATTGTATTTGTGCCATATGATTATTCCATCCATTGAATACTATTAAATGGGTAAATAACCAATCCTTTAAACCCAATAATATCATCAATTGTAAAAGCCCCTAAAACTCTAGAATCCGTTGATCTTAAACGATTATCACCCATCAGGAAATATTCACCATCACCTAAAACAACTTCAAAATCTTCAGTAAACTGATCAACATTATAAGTTATTTTAGATTCCTCAACAAAATCACTGTCTAAAAAATCCTGAACTACAATTTCATCATTAACATATAAAACATCATTTTCAAATTTAATCGTTTCCCCTGGTAACCCAATAACTCTTTTAATAATTTTTTCATCAAGTTGATCGCTATAAGCGACAACAATATCAAATCTTTCAATATTATTTTCATTAACACCAATAGCATTAATTAAGGCAATGTCATCATCATGCAATGTATTCTCCATAGAAGATCCATCAATCCTAATCGGAATAGCCACAAATTTAAAAACACAAATAGTAACGGCTACAACTACAACAAATTCAACAATTGACAATAAAACTTGTTTATTTTTCATAATAACCTCCTATTAAGCAAAAAAGTATGAGTTTCCCCATACTTTATTTACGAATTTCTTTAATTCTTGCAGCTTTTCCAGATAATCCACGTAAGTAATGTAATTTAGCTCTACGTACTTTACCAACCTTAGCAACTTCAATTCTATCAATAATTGGTGAATGAAGCGGGAAAGTTCTTTCTACACCAACCTGGTAAGAAATCTTTCTAACTGTAAATGATTCAGAAATACCTCCACCTTTACGAGAAATACAAACACCTTCAAATAACTGTAAACGTGTTTTGTTTCCTTCTTGAATACGGACATAAACTTTTAAAGTGTCCCCAGGTTTGAAATCTGGAATATCATTTCTTAATTGTTTCTTAGTGATTTGATCTACTAATTGCATATTCATAATATGACTTCCTCCTTTTATCAAATTTTAGTCTTCGAAGTTCATACGTTTAATAACCAGCGGAGCTTCTGCGCCAAACGACTTGATTATATTATCATTAAAGCATGAAAAAATCAATTGTTTTCTTTAATTTCCTGTAAAATTTTTAATTCTTCTTTTGTGAGTTCTTTCTTTTCCAATAAATCTGGTCTTTGACGATAAGTTTTAAGCAAGGATTGCTTAAGACGCCATTGACGAATATTTTCATGATGTCCACTTAATAACACATCAGGCACAGCATTTCCATCATATTCATATGGCCTAGTATATTGTGGATACTCTAATAAACCTTCACTAAAGCTATCATCCTCATGACTTGTTTCCCTAATAGCACCATCCAATAATCGAATAATCGAATCACAAACAACCATGCTTGCCAGCTCACCACCAGTTAAAATATAATCCCCAATAGATAATTCCATATCAACATAATCTCTAATACGTTCATCAAAACCTTCATAATGTCCACAAATAATAATAAGATGTTCATATTGAGCCAATTGAACACTTACTGATTGCTGAAGCGTTTGTCCTTGTGGTGACATAAGAATGACAAGTGATTTTGGAGTCGTTAAAGTTTTCAAACAATCAACAATTGGTTGACACATTAGTACCATTCCCTGGCCACCACCATAAGGATAATCATCAACTTTTTTATGCTTATTATCCGCAAATTCTCGAAAATCATGAATATTCACTTCAACAATATGACTATCAATAGCACGCTTAATAATAGATGTATTTAAAAATCCTGTAAACATATCAGGAAATAAAGATAAAATATCAATCTTCATCAATAAACCCTTCTATCAATTCTACATCGATACGTTTATGATCAATATCTTCATTTTTAACAAATGCATCAACATAAGGAATCATCACTTTTTGTTCACCTTGCACAACCAAAATATCATGATGATCATATAACTGTACTTCAACGACATCACCTATATAACAATCATAATTATAAACTTGACAACCTATTAAATCATCAACATAATATTCTCCATCATCTAATAAGGAATCATCTTTATCACAATAAAGTTCACAACCCTTATACTTTTCCACAAGATTAATATCTTCATAACCTTTAAAAGTAACTAAGATATGACCTTTATGATAGCGATGTCTTAATACTTCCATATTAATATCCTGATTTTGATAATGTAAAGTCACAATAGCTCCCTTATCAAATCGTTCTTCAGGAAAATCTGTCATAGATTTAACTTTTAATTCTCCTCTGATACCATGAGTATTCACAATCTTTCCAATTATTACTTTTTCCATAAATTCTCCTAATAATGAAAAAATAGATGCAAACATCTATTCTCCATACGATTCAAATTTGATGTCTAATCGCTTATTATTCAAACGTCCAGAAACAGACATAAGTTGACGAATAGAATTAGCCATCATACCTTTTCTTCCAATAAGTTTCGCAATATCATCATGTGAAGCATATACATATAGAACAACTGTATCTTCTTCTAAAGAAGGCATCTCTCTTACTTCAAGATGCTCTTTATCTTGGACAAGTTCAACTGCGATATCATGTAACGTCTTTACATAATCCATGAATACTCACCACTATTTCTTTGCATTTTTTTGATCAGCAAATTTTTTCATGATTCCTTCACTCTTTAAAATACTTCTAACAGTATCAGATGGTTGAGCACCTTTTTCTAACCATGATAAGATTTCTTCTTCTTTAACTGTTATAACAGCAGGATTTTTAGTTGGATCATAAGTTCCTACTTGTTCGATGAAACGTCCATCTCTTTTTGATCTTGAATCTGCTACAACAATTCTATAATATGGTGCTTTTTTTGCACCCATTCTTTTTAATCTAATTTTAACAGCCATAATTTACCTCCATTTATTGTTTGCTTACATATAATAACATAAATAAAGTATCTGTCAAGTATTTTTCCTTAACATCTTATCTTTTTTTCTTCTTTTTATGTCTAACTTTCTTACGATAAGGATTATATGTGTTATTTTGTTTTTTACGTTGTGTTGGCATACCAGTAACAGGATCAATATTTCCCATTTGTTTCATCATTTGTTTAGTATTTTCAAGTTGTTTAACCAAACGATTGACTTCTGCTACAGTATGGCCTGAACCATTCGCAATTCTTATCTTTCTTTTGGCATTCAATAAATCAGGATTTTTTCTTTCTTCAGGTGTCATAGAATAAATGATAGATTCCATAACCTTAAAACGTTGATTCGTTTCTTCATCATCAATATCGACTTTAGGCATACCTGGAATCATTTTCATAATGCCAGAAATCGGGCCTAATTTTTGCATATTATGCATTTGTTCCAAAAGATCATCAAAACCAAAGACACCTTGTTGCATACGCTCTACTGTCTTAATAGATTCTTTTTCATCATAAACATCTTGGACTTTTTCCACTAATGAAACAACATCACCCATACCTAGAATTCTATCAGCCATACGATCTGGATAAAATAAATCAATAGCATCAAGTTTTTCACCTGTTCCTATAAATTTAATTGGTACATGAGTAACATGTCTAATAGAAATAGCACCACCACCACGAGAGTCACCATCTAATTTCGTAAGTACTGCACCTGTAATACCTAATTGTTCATTAAATGAAGAAGCAACATTCACAATATCCTGACCTGTCAAAGCATCAACAACTAATAAAATATCACTAGGATGTGCAATTTCTTTAATATCTGCTAATTCCTGCATCAAAGGTTCATCAATATGTAAACGACCAGCCGTATCTATTAAAATGACATCATGATGATTCTCTTTTCCATAAGCCAAAGCATCACGAACAATATCCTGAGCTGATACATCAGTTCCTTTTTCAAAGACAGGAATATTAAGCTGATTTCCTAAAGTAACTAACTGATCAATTGCTGCTGGACGATAAATATCAGCAGCTACTAATAATGGTTTCTTACTTTTCTTTTCTACCAAATATTTTGCAATTTTTGCAGCTGAAGTTGTTTTACCAGAACCTTGTAAACCAACCATCATAATAATTGTTGGCGTACTTGATAAATCTAGTTCACTAGCCTCAGTTCCTAACAATTCAACCAATTCATCATGAACTATTTTAACAACAACTTGCCCAGGTTTTAAAGAACCCAAAACATCCTGTCCTAAAGCTTTTTCTTTTGTATTGGCAATAAATTCTTTAACAACATCATAGTTAACATCTGCTTCGAGTAATGCTAAACGTATTTCACGAAACATTTCGTCCATATTTTCTTCAGTTAAAGTTGCTTGCCCTCTTACCTTTTTTAAACTTTCCTGCAATCTTTCAGAAAGAGATTCAAAAGCCATAAATTCACCCTCCTATATCCTTCTTAACATCTCTAAATAATCATCGAGTTCTTCATTACTTTGCTGTTGAACATTTTCAATACGATCAATAAGATCTATTCTTTGTTGATGTTTAGCCAGTAAATGAAGTTTATCTTCATAATTTTCTAATGAATGTACAGCACGTTTCAAATTATCAAAAACAGCATTACGAGTAACATTAAGCTCTTCAGCTATTTCACTTAACGATAAATCTTCTTGATAATATAATGAAAGATATTGCTGTTGCTTATCTGTTAATAATTCTTCATAACAATCCATCAAAAGATTGACACGTTGTTTTTTTTCTAAACTATCTTCCATCTTTTACTCCATCATATTCTTACATAGACCATAAATATATTGTTCCAAATCAAATTCCTGTAAATCATCCATTTGTTCACCTAAACCAATAAATTTAACAGGAATATTAAGCTTATCTTTAATAGATAAAACAATACCACCTTTAGCAGTACCATCCATTTTTGTTAGAACAATACCAGTAATATCGGTAATCTTAGCAAATTCTGAAGCTTGTGAAACACCATTTTGGCCCGTTGTTGCATCAATAACTAATAAAGTTTCCTGAGGTCCATCAGGAACAACACGTTTAATAATACGATTCATCTTTTCTAATTCATTCATTAAATTAACTTTATTTTGTAAACGTCCTGCTGTATCACAA
>JAJQGQ010000074.1 GCA_021200395.1 Erysipelotrichaceae bacterium | reverse complement strand
ATTTGAAACAAAGAAATATGAAAATAGTGGATTTGTCTCATTTAGTGGATATAGATCGTTCTAATTTATATAAAATAGTTAAAGGAACAAGAAAATTGCCTGATAAATCATATATACAGTCAATTGCTGAAGTTTTGTGTTTAACGCATGAGGAAATAGAAGAACTGAATCAAGCATATGAAATAGATGAGGTAGGTAGTTATATTTATTATCGTAGAAAAAAGGTTGAAGAAATATTAAAATTATCTATTTCTTGGGATGTTAGCCCATCTATTTCAATAAGTCACAATGAATATAATATTGACATTCATGATTCGCAATATTTTAGTGGTAAATATGCGATTAATTCTATATTAAATCAAATTATGGCCATCGAAACAAAAAATGATCAGCCTCATATTAAAATATTTAATCAAGTCAAAAATGATTATATTATGAATACCATGCAATTTTTGGGTAATATCAATTCACAGATTGATATTACTCATATATTTGGACTCAACAATTCATACAATCAAGATGAAAATGATTACTATAATTTGGATTATCTTATTAGTATCTTTCCTGTATTATCAAGTAATTTATTATATCATCCTTATTATTATCGTGCTTATCCATATACGAATGATTATTCACTTTTCTCTAATATGGTGATAACATCTGATTATGTTTTAACATTTACCAATGATTATCAAGATGCTTTGATATATACTAATAAAAATACGATGGATGCTTATACCAAGATATTTCAAAAATATTTGAAGAAATCACAATTACTTATTAATACAATGGATTATATGGAATATTGTAAAATGTTTATAGAAAAACAAGAATTGATTTATACAACTCCTTGTCCTACCAATGTTTTAAGTATAGATGAAGTGGAATTAGTAGGGAATCATATACGTGATGAATTCTATCAGAAATCATATTTTATGGAATTCTATAAAGAATATATGCTTCTTCAACAGGAATATTTGAAAAACAATATAGGTGGCACGAAGTATTATTTTACGAAACAGGGATTAGAATACTTTTTTGAAACAGGATATTTTCATGATATACCAACTTCTTTATTATATCCTTTAACTCATGATGAATTATTATATTTCTTAGGTAAATGGAGAGAATTTGTCAAGAATTATCCATACATAACAATGCTTGATATGCCAGCTTTCCCTAGTAAAAGTACAACTACGAAATCATATGATGATAATCGTTTGAATTTTACTTATAATAATTCAAAAGGTATTCCAATATGTATTAGTTTAAATGAATCTAGTATTAATAGTGCTTTTTATGATTATTTCCACTATATTATAGATAATAAAACTATATCTAAAGAAGAAACAATTCATATTATTGATGATTATATTCATCAATTAGAAAATAAATGAGGAGAATGAATATGAGAAAAGTATTAAAGATATTTTTAGCACTTATTTTAAGTGTTTGTTTAGTTGCATGTAGTAGTAATTCAAGTAGTGATTCAAGCAGTAGTAGTGATGCGACTAGTACTGATAGTGGTACTAGTGATGAAACAACAAAAGTTGCCAATTATGAGTATACAAAAACAGCATCAGAGATTACTGATACCTTTCTAGCAAAAGCTCAAGCAGTCGTAGAAGAAAGCTTAAGTGATGGTTTAAATTTTAATAAATCTTCTACCAATACTGAAAATTATATTAATGTAGAAAGTCTTTCATATCAGGGTTATTTCTTCCTATATTTAAATGATTTTGATGAATATAGTACTTACTATGGGCGCAGCTATAATAAGTTACTTCTAGTTTATGGAGCTACTGTTAAAAGCACTGATGGAAGTTTTGATGATATGGATGTTTATTTTGCGGTTGGCCCAAATGATATAAAGACAAATCAAAGCACTGGAGAAAATAGTGCTGTTTTAGAAGCAGGAAATCTCAATGAATCAGATTGCTTAACATTCTTTGGTGATTCTCTTTTCCTTGGTGAGGAATATAATGTTCAAGCTAGTGATAGTATTAGCGAAGCCATTGAAGATATTAGTGATTTTTATGGTGAATACTATACTATTGAGACTGTAGATTTAGACTAGTGACAAACATCGACATAATTATATGTCGATGTTTCATTTCAAAAAGAATATTTGTTTATATTAAAATACACGGCATCACAGAAATGATAAGATGCGAAAATATGGCTTATAATCGACTATTTTAACAATAAAATATGGTTACGTTTTCTTGAAAAATGGGCAATTTCATATATAATTGATTTATAGGTATTGGAGGATGAATGATGAATTTTGGGGACAAATTATCTTTATATTTAAAACAAAGAAATATGAAAATCATAGAATTATCACACTTTGTAGATTTGGATCGTTCTAATTTATATAAAATAGTCAAAGGTACCAGAAAACTACCTAATAAATCTTATATTCAATCTATTGCTGAAGCTTTGTGTCTTACCAATGAAGAAATTCATGATTTAAACCAGGCTTATGATATAGATGAAGTAGGTAGTTATGTTTATTATCGCCGTAAAAAGGTCGAAGAGATATTAAAATTATCTGTATCATGGGACGTTAATCCATCTATTTCTGTGGGTAATAATGATTATGATATGGGTATACATGATTATCAATATTTTTCAGGAAAGCATTCCATTAATTCAGTATTGAGTCAAATTATGATGTTAGAAACCAAAAGGGAAAACCCACATATTAAAATATTTAATCAAGTCAAAAATGATTATATTATGAATATGATTCAATTCTTAGGTAATATCAATTCACAAATTCATATTACACATATATTTGGCATGAATAATTCTTTAGCACAGGATGAAAAAGAATATTATAATTTAGATTATTTAATTAGTATCTTTCCTATCATCTCTAGTAGTCTTCATTATCAGCCTTATTATTATCGTACTTATATACCTTATACCAATGATTATTCTTTCTTTTCTAATGTTGTCATAACAAGTGATTATGTCTTCACATTTACAAATAATTATGAAGATGCTCTCATATATACCAATAAAAGTATTAAAAAAGTCTATGAAGATATGTTTAAAAAGTATCTAGATCAATCACAACTATTGATACATTCTATGGATTATATTGATTATTGTAAAACCATATTTGTTAAACAAGAACTTATTTATACAACACCTTGTCCAACGCATGTCTTATCTTTAGAGGAAGTAGAACTCGTTGGAAATCATATTCGTGATGAATTTTCTCAGAAATCTCAATTCTTAGCATTTTATAAACAATATCTTCAGGTCCAACAAATCTATTTAAAAAACAACACTGGATCTACGCAATACTACTTTACTAAACAAGGCTTAGAATATTTCTGTCAAACAGGTTATTTTCATGATATACCTGCATCTTTGCTATATCCATTAACACATGAAGAATTATTATATTTTTTAGATAAATGGAAAGAATTTATCAAAGATTATCAATATATCACAATGCTTGATATACCAGCTTTTCCAGGTAATAGTACAACAGTCATATCATTTGATGATAATCATTTAAGTTTTACTTTTATAAATTCTAAAGGCATACCAATATGTGTAAGCATCAATGAAGCAAGCATTTATAGTGCCTTTTATGATTATTTCCATAATATTATGGAAAACAATACGATATCTAAAGAAGATACTATTCATATTATTGATGAATATATTGATAAACTAAGCCATTAAGCAATACTTTGTATTGCTTTTTGATATGTATAATTTATTTGTCCATTTACATGACCAAAAATTATTATAAGTATTTTTATGTTACAATATTTTTATCGTCTTCATAAAGACGAATATCCTGCATTTGATAAGGAGAGGGTACACTATGACAAGAATTGCAGATATTTATGATAAGTACATAGGTGTTTATACACAATATCAAGGAAAAGCCAAAAGGATTAACGATGCTCATGTTAAGACAATGCAAACCAAAAACAAATGGGATTCAACGAAACAAGAGATACTTACAAATCAAAAAGAGCATCAAGAAAGTTTATTAAGAGTTGAAAGCACAAAAAAAGATGTATTAAGATACAAGCCACAATATGAAAAAGATTTACAGAAAAGCAATGATGGTATCGAAAATGAATTAAATAAGTATAAAAATTCATTATCAGGATATAATGGTTCATTAATCGATTCAAATGTTTATCAAAATCAAGTTATTTCATATAAGCAATCATGTATTGATGAAGAAAATGCTTATTATCAACATAAAGAAGAAGAATTAACAAAGACTAAGCAAAGAATTGAAACTGAACAACAACAATTGCACCAATCAAAAGATCAATATATTAAAGATAAAAAAGCTAATATGGCTAATGGTGTTTTTGATGTTCTTGTAAAATATGATTATAAGGAAGACATATTTAAAGAAAAGAAAAAATATCAAGTAGAAGGATATTTAAATAGTAATGATCTTATTAGTAAATCAGAACAAGGAAAAGCTATTATAGATAGTCTTCATAATGATAAATTGAATGCATCAGATTATCAAATGACATCCGAAAAACTTGTCCAAAAATTATGTCAATTACCTGATTTAAGTGAATATGCGACAGAGGATATAATTACTAAAGAAGATATTGATGAGCATCCTGATGACTATACAAGTATTGTCCCAATCGTATTAGGAGTTATTGGCGTTTTACTTGTGTTATTATTTGCTTTTGGATTCTCACCTGCTCAATTAATCGTCCCTTCTGGTTCATCCATAGCAGATTTTGCGAGTGGTATTGTTAATTTTGTAGTTAACTTTGTCATCGCTACATTTGGTTTATCGATTGTTGCTGCTATTGGTATTGGTATTTTCTCTATTTTTGGATTATTCTATGTGGGTGCTGTATTAGGTGGCTTGTTAGGTTTATATATTTGGATTAATTTGTATAGTGCTCAGATTTTTTCATTATCAACATCTAGTACGATGGGATTTGGTAATGTCGTTAGTACGATTATTGTTTGGATTTTCCAGATTATTTTAATTGGTATTATTTTATTTGTTGTATATCTTATTATTCAATGTACACCTCTTATTTATGTTGTTTATAAACCAAAGAATAGTAAAGTATTAAGTGATTTTGATAAGTTTGTTGATATTTATAATAAGAATAAGAGTCTCTATTTAGCTTTATTTCATTTTAATGAGGCGTTGGGGTACACATGTGAACATGTATTGAAGAATGATTTGAATAAGGTTAAAAATCAGCTTACACAGATTAAAAATGAAAAAGGATATAAAGATATTAAAGTTAAATGGGATTTAAAATTAGAGGAACTATCACAAGAACGTCAAGATCAATTAGCTGAAGAAAAATCAGTCAATTTATCTAATCAAATACTTATTGAATCTAAAAAGAAAGAATTAAATGATGCTGAATTTAAGCGAAGAAATAGTGTTTTAACAAAAATGCGAATGCTTCAAGAAGCTAATGATAGAGCAGTGGCGGAGTCTAAGGAACTTGAAAATAAAATCAATACATTGACAAATAGTGCTAAGAAGTTAGAAGCTGAATATGAGGCATGTGTTAAAACTGAAAATGATTTAGTAAAATCAGCGGCAGAAGATAAAAAATATCTTGAAGAATTTACAAATCTTAATATGCAAGATAGAGATGATTTAAATAATTATTTGATTAGTAATTCTACATTAACTGAATTATTAGAATGTCAAGGTAATTTATCACCTAATATGTATTTTGTTAGAAAGAAGTTAGATAATAACAATATGGCTATTATTAAGAAGATACCAATGAATGGTAAACCAATTGTTTTCTTATATGATAATTCTTTTATGACAGGTAATAACTTAAGTGAAGGTTTATGTCATGTCTTAGATTGGATTTATACAAGTATTAAGAGATCAAATAATTTGTATTTGATTCATGATTTATTTGTTGTGGATATGGTATCAGGTCAAAGTGTTCTTCATTATCCACCATATAATCAGGAAATGGTTGTATTTACGAATGAAAGAGAAAAGAATGAATTGACTGATATGTTACTAGAAAAAGAAGAAAATGTGAGAAATCAATGTAATGACTATCGTATTTCTAAAGTGAAGATGGTAAGCAGTATTGATGAATTGAACCAAGTTAAGATGCAAATTAATAAAAATGATATTGAACAAAATCCAGATATTGCATTCCCTAATTTAATGCAAAAGACTATGGAATACAATTTTGTATCTTATATCGTTTCACCTTGTGTCGATAATATTATTCAACCATCAGTATTAAATGAACAATTAAAATTATTAGTTAATAATAGTCAAAGATCAGGTATATTACCAATGTTCTTAATAGATAAAGATACATGGAAGAGATCTAAAGATTCCAAGGATGTCGCTTATATTCAAAGTATCCAAGATAAAGATGTTTATGAAATTACGAATGTTGGTAAAGATAGCAATGGTGAATTATTAGATATTCGTTTAGTATAGGAATGGTGATAAATGTCTAAAAAAGAAGATAGAAAAAAATTTGTTGACAGTTTAAAAGCCACCATTGATTATTCTAAAATTGATTATAGTAAGTTTATAAACAATAATGAATCTGATGATGAAGAAAGAGTTCGTGAAAGAACTGATGATTCAAGATATAAGAATGATAATCCTATTAACTTTAGTGAAGTACCATCTGGTTTTAATACAGAACAATTAACAGGAAAAAATATCTCTCAACTAATTGAAAAAACCATTGACTTGGAAGCACAAAGATTGGATATTGAAGCACCCAATTATCAATTCTATAATAATGAAAACGATAAATTTGTTGGTTATTATGAAGATAATACTGTCTATATCAATACCGCTAAACCAATCAAAACAGATGATACCTTAGAATCATATAATAACTATATGAATTTAATGGCGACAGTGATTCATGAAACGCGTCATAAATGTCAGGATGAAGCTATGGCTCATCCTGAAAAGTATCCTGAAATGAATCAAACAATTGTTGATTACTTAAAAGATTCTGATGAAAACTATCCTACAGAAGGAGAAACTGATTATTGGAATAAATATTATAGTAATGGTTTAGAATCAGATGCCGAAAATTATGCTAGAGGAAGATTAAGTATTTATAGTGAACATTCTTTGGATGAAATATTAAATATGAATGAAGCTCCTGAAGTAGTACAAACCAATCAAATATTGATGGATTCAGGAGATGTTAGTATTCAAGGAGTACGTGCTCCTGTAACCGTTGCTTCAGGTTTTGATCAATTTGCAAGTAATAGTAATAGTAGTAAAAAAAGTAGTCATTATTCTAGACAAGGAGGAGGAAGTAGTATAATGGAAAAAGGAACAGATTTATCACCACAAGCTCAAAAAGCAGCAGCCGATGCATATATGCAGGTGGTTCATAGTATTGAAAAATATTCTAATGATATTATTAATACATTTAGAAATAGGCTTAAAGCCAATTATTATAAACAATTACAAAATTTGTTAAATTGTTTTGTTCAATATCACAATGAAGAATTACCAAACGAAATTGTTTCAGCTATTAATAGCTGGAAAGAATCATCAAATAGTTTTTCGAATATGCTTATGGAGTTAGGAGAAGATTCCGGTTCGAAATCAGTTAGTGAAGCAAAAAAATTAGAGAATGAATTAGAAAATACTGTAAGACGTGGATTTAAACAGATTCCCAAAGTGGAAGTTAATGGTATTATTCGAATTAATAAAGACATTATTTTGAGTGATGCTGAGGTTGCTGAAGATTATCTAGGTGAGTTGCGTGGTATGCGTGCAAATTATACAGAACAATTTTTAAAGCTAGGTGAAAACGATAACGAGATTTATGCGAAAATGGCACAAATGGTTGTTGATACTTTTACTAATGTAGAAGGTTTATATAGTGCTTCTATTGATGATTTCAATAATTTAGCTAATGAATATGCTGGTAGTAGAGAAACAAATGTTGATAGAGGACATCAGAATGCAACAAGTGCTGCTAGTAAAAATAGAAAGAAAACATCAGCTTTTTCTGGAAGAAGAACAAAAGGAATATAAAAATAGAGGAGGAAGTATATGAGTTTAATGAGTAAATATACGGATTCGACATTTTATCATTCTGATTTTAGAGTGAATTGGATTCGTACTTTGAAAAGTGATACATCAACAGAAGATACAAGTAATTGGGTTCGCTATGATGAAAACAAAAAGATATATGCTTGTGACGATTTAAAAGATGTTTTAAAACTCATGGATGGACATCCTGATGACAAAGTCGCTAATAATAGAGTATTTGAAGATTATATTCCTCATTTTAAACTTGTAAGTGTCAAGGAATTACCAGAACCATTTATGTGGTACAATAAAACCATTGATTGTATCAATTTAAGACCAGGAAGACTAGAAGGAAGTAACTATCTTCCTCAACCAATCAAGATGAAAGGTCAGAATTCTCATGGTATTATTGCAGGTAGAACTGGTTCAGGTAAATCTGTTTTCCTTAATAATCTTATCTTAAATATGATGTGTGAATATTCACCTTGGGAATTGGAATTATATTTAGCGGACTTTAAAAAAGTTGAAATGAGCCGTTATATGGATGTTAAGCATCCTTCACCTCATGTTAGAGCTTGTGCGGCCACAAGTGAAGTAGATTATGTACAATCTCTTATCAAATATATTAAAGAAAAGAAAGATGATAGAGAAAAGTTATTTGCCCGTTTGGGGTTTCAAAATATTGAACAATTTAGAGAAGCATATAATAATGATGAAAGAGAAGTTGTGATGCCTAGAATCCTATTTATTGCTGATGAATTCCAACAATTATTCTTGGATGCTGATATTAATCAAAAAGTTATTATTGATGATTTGGTTACTGATATTACCAGAAAAGGACGTTCTCAAGGAGTGCATCTCTTATTTGCTTCACAGGATATGCAAGGGGCATTAACGCAAAAACAATTATCAAACTTTAAAGTTCGTTTCTGTTTGGCTTGTGATGCGGGAATTTCGGCTGATGTACTAGGCAATAATGGGGCCACGACTTTAAGACTTGGACAAGTCATTGCTAATACAAAATCAACTGAAAAAGTAGATAATATTATCTATGGTGTGCCATTATCTGAAGATAATCCACAGGATGCTATGATGTATGAAGATAATTATTTTTCACGTTTATTACTTGAATTCGTTGATTTTGCTTCGCAAACAAACTATCAATATCGTCAAACACAAAAATTCTATGATGAAGATAGACAAATTGATATTGAAAATCTAGAATCTCTTCTAGAAACTCCTACTATTAAAAATAGTCGTATGTTTAAAAATAGTATTGATGATATGAAACAAAATTATATGTCTTTTATATTAGGTAGAAAAGTCATTTATTCATTGGAACAATATGATATTGAAAACTTTTATATCAGCTATGGTAAAAACAGATGTGTTTTATGTATTTCAAGTGATAGTAAAGATTTGGCTTTGTTTCAAAAATTGGTCGCTATTAATTTAAAAACCATGATGTTTGATGAAGATGATATTGATGCAATGAATAGACCATTTATGAATACAATGTTTTTTGATTTAAATCCACTGGTATCTGCTTTATATCCTGAAAGAGATAGAATTGTTGATTTTAACATCTTAGAAAAAGATTATAATGCGTATAGTGATGAAGAAATATTAGATATCATTGATGAAAATTTCTATTATCGTGCTGAAGAATTAAATGTTTTGGAAATAATGTTTAGTTTTAAAAAGCGTGCTTTACAAGCGATTAGAAATTGTAATAATTTGAATGCCAAAGATGTTTGTATTGATTATATTGTTACAACTGTTGAAACATTAAAGAAAGATTTGGATTATGAAGAACGTAATAAGATTGATACTGATGAAATTGTGGAAAAAATAGAGGAAAGTGGCTGCTTTGATAGCGTGGCTACGAATGATCCTGAAAGTATATTATATTTAAGTCAACATTTAGAGTTTATTGAAGATATTGATTTTGAATCGAATTTCTATTTGGATGAAAATTTTCAAAATGAAATCTCAAATTTATTAATATATTATTATCGCTACAGAATCAAAAATATTAGAACGACTTATAAATTATTTAAACCTATTCTAGTCATGATTACGGGTATAGAAAATTTAGAAAGATTACCTCAATGGTTTGCCGAATATGCATCAAGTGGTATGGATTATAATATCTTAACGATGTTCTTTTCCACAACAAGTGTCCAATATGATATTAAATTAGCATCTAACTATATATTTATTGCTGGTGAAGATCCTAAGCTATATGATGATTATATTGGTAAAAAACCACCAAAAGGTAATAATGCCTTAAAATATCGTTGTTTAATTAAAAATACCAATCAGACTTTTGCATTTAAAAAATATCGTTGGATATCTAAAGAATTAACTGCAAAAACACTCAATTTTGATGAACTGATGGGTTAGATTTATAAAATCTTAAGAAATGATTAAGGATACCTTTCTCATTTCTTTTTCATTTGAGCATATATTGATATTGGGTGATACTATGAAAAACAAATGCATTGTCACAATATCTTTTATATTATGTTTATTTATGTTGCTTTTTCCTTGGTTTCATTATCATGATTATGATGTAAGAGGTTTAATTATGTTAGAAGATCCGATTGCTTTAACATGTCTTGTTTTAATTATTGTTGGTATTTGGAGCAATTATGGTATGAATAGTATCATATTAGGGCATATTGGTTTCATAGGATTATTAGTGATGGAAATATATGAATTTATGAGTTGGCATGTTTTAACGATTACTGGTCATTATAGTTTAGTTTGGAGTATGCAAGCGACTTATCCGACTTTTTATATCGCTTTGTTGGTAACAATGATCACATATATGATGTATCGTCGTTATTTGACAAAATAAACTATTGTGTTAAGATAGACGTAAGAAGGTGACAGTATTGAAATATATACAAGAGAAAAAGTTGTTAAGAGATATTTTTAAGTTTGAGTTTTTTTATAAAATACTTGCACTTTTTATCTTGGGTCCCATTGTAAGAAAAATACTTAATTTGTATCTAGAAAAAGTATCTTATGGAATTGCTTTTAACGTAGAAACTTTTCGTAGTTTCTTTTCTTTAGCAGGAATACTAATATTCTTATTGCTTGTTAGTATCATTACTATTTTCATTTATTATGAAATCTATGTCATCATCCAAATCATTGCTATTTATCATACTAAAAGAGAATATTCCTTACGTGAAGTCATGTTTAAAAGCATTTATGAATTAAGAAACATTCATATACCTACATTTCTTCTAACTTGTGCTTATTATTCATTACTTTTACCACTAGTACATATTGGTTATTTAAATAGTTATATCCAAAAATGGACAATACCTAGCTTTATATTTAAAGAATTAAGATTAACAATAAGTGGTCAACTACTCACAATTCTGATATATGTATGTTATTACTTACTATTTATCATCATGATTTTTGTCCCTATTTATATAATCTTAAAAAAACAAAATATCAGACAAGCTACAGCATCATCTAAAAAACTATTAAAATCATTAGATGTTAATCAATTACTGAAATTAATTGTTATTATTGTCATATGGATAGTAGCAGAATTAGCTTTTAATCAATTGCTACCATATTCAACCATTAATAATAGAGATTTTAACTTCTATTT
>JAJQGQ010000068.1 GCA_021200395.1 Erysipelotrichaceae bacterium | reverse complement strand
ATATTATAGATTATACATTATTTATTTTTGATAATTTAAAAACGCGTTATCCACAACTTCAACATATCACTTCTGAATTATTAAGCTTTCATGATAATACTTTAAAAATTGAAGTTGTTAATGAAATACAGTTAAAATCTATGGAAAGCTTATGCACCCTTTTCCCTCGTTATTTTCATAAATTAGGGTTAGATATTCAATTTGAAGTATTTATTAATCAAGAAAATGAAGTTTATCAATCTATTCAAGAAGAAATGGATCATCTAGAAACTATAGAAATTGATGCCAGTACTATTGATACTTTTAAACAACCTATTAAAAAGAAAACAAAAAGTTATAAAAAAGACTATTATAATGTTAGTATTGATGAAATCGACAATACAATGCAAAATGTTTTAATACAAGGGTATGTTTTTAAAGAAGATTCGATTAAAACAAAAGCTGGTACAACAATTCAATCTTTATATGTCACTGATTATACAAATAGTATTATAGTTAAAAGATTTGAAGATAAAAATAAAAATACTATTGATGAAATTAATAAATTAAAAAAAGGTGGTCAATGGATCAGAGTACGTGGACATGTTGAATATGATTCATTTGTTAAGGATTTGGTAGTTCGTACTTCTGATATTGAAATTATTCCTTCTCCAAAAGTTAGAGAGGATAATGCACCTGTTAAAAGGGTTGAACTTCATGTTCACTCTAAGATGTCTTCTATGGACGGAATAGGTAGTATTTCTGATTATATTTCCAGAGCAGCTTATTGGGGTCATAAAGCAATTGCTGTGACGGATCACGGTAATGTCCAATCTTTTCCTGAAGCACAAAATGCTTCTATTAAAAATCATATAAAAATGATTTATGGTGTGGAAATGTATATGATTGATCCTGATTTTACTGTTGTCTATAATGAGGCTGATATAAGTTTAAAAGATATGACTTTTGTTTCTTTTGACTTAGAGACGACTGGTTTATCTGTTATGTATGATGATATTACTGAATTTGGTGCCATTAAAATGAAAAATGGTCAAGTTATCGATCGTATGCAAAGTTTAATTAAACCACATAAAATGATTTCAGAAAAAATCACTAATCTTACACATATTACTAATGAAGATGTAGCAAATGCTCCAACTATTTTAGAGTTTTTGCCTAAGATTTTAGAGTTTTTTGGAGATGATGTAATAGTTGCTCATAATGCAACTTTTGACGTTGGCTTTTTAAATGAAATATTATTGAGAAATGGTTTTGAAAAATTGAAAAATCCTGCGGTTGATTCTTTAGCTTTAGCTTGGAAATTATTACCTGATTTGAAAGGATATCGTTTAGGAAATGTTTGTCGCCATTATCATATTATGTATGATGGTGATGCTGCCCATCGTGCTGATTATGATGCTGAAGTTTTAGCTTCTGCTTTTCATTTGATGTTACATGATATGATGCAACAATCTTTTTACAATCTTAAAGATATGAATGCTATGCCTTGTGTTGATGCTTATAAGATAGTTAGACCTAAACATATGTGTGTTTTAGCAAAGGATAAAACTGGTTTAAAAAATTTATTTAAACTTGTTTCAGAAGCTAATACTACTTATTTTGAAAAAACATCGCGTATTCCACGTAATCGTTTAGAATATTATCATGAAGGTTTGTTATTTGGCAGTGGCTGTTATAATTCTGAAATTTTTGATTTAGCAATGACGAGAGGTATTGATGAATTAAAGAAAGCTATGGAATTTTATGATTATATTGAAATATTACCTTTGGATATTTGTGAATATTTTGTAGAAAGAGGTAATATTGATACGAAGGATGAGCTTATTAGAATTTTAAGACGTATTGTGGATTGTGCAAAATCAATGAATAAATTGATTGTGGCTACAGGTGATGTTCATTATTTAGATCGTAAAGATAAAATATATCGAGATGTTTTTACTTGTAATCCAAAAATTGGTTTGGGTGGAGCATTACATCCACTGACAGATCGTCATAATCCTGCGGCGTGGACACCTGATGAATATTTTAGAAATACTCAGGAAATGATGGATAGTTTACCTTATTTAACTGAAGCAGAAAGACAAGAATATGTTATTGATAATTCTAATAAGATAGCAGATATGATAGATGGTGATTTTCATGTTGTGCATGATAAATTATATACACCACATATTGATCATGCAGATGAAAATTTGCGTCAATTATGTTTTGATAATGCACATAAACAATATGGTGAGGTTTTGCCTGATATTGTTGAAAAACGTTTAACGAAAGAGTTAGATAATATCATTAAACATGGTTTTGGCGTTATTTATTATATTGCGCATAAACTTGTTAAGAAGTCCAATGAAGCTGGATATCTGGTAGGTAGTCGTGGTTCAGTAGGTTCTTCTTTTGTTGCAACGATGGCTAATATATCTGAAGTTAATCCTTTACCACCACATTATTATTGTCCACATTGTCAATATAGTGAATTTTTACCTGAAGGTACTATTGCGAATGGTTATGACTTACCACAAAAAACTTGTCCAGTTTGTGGGCATCCCCTCAAAGGCGATGGCCATAATATACCATTCGAGACTTTTCTTGGCTTCAATGCCGATAAAGTCCCTGATATTGATTTGAATTTTTCTGGAGATTATCAGCCTACAGCACATGCTTATACCAAAGAAATATTTGGCGAAAGTCATGTTTTCCGTGCTGGAACTATTTCTACAGTTGCAGAAAAAACAGCTTATGGTTATGCTAAGGGCTATGCTGAATTAATGGGTAAAGAAGATAAAATACGTTCTGCTGAACTAGAAAGAATTGCTAAAGGATGTACAGGAGTTAAACGTACGACTGGACAGCATCCTGGTGGAATTATTGTTATACCTGAAAATATGGATGTTTTTGATTTTACACCTTACCAATACCCAGCAGATGATTTATCAGCTGAATGGAAGACAACACATTTTGATTTCCATGCTATTCATGATAATGTTTTAAAATTTGATATTTTAGGCCATGTTGATCCAACAGTTATTCGTATGTTGCAGGATTTAACAGGTGTTAATCCAAAAGATATTCCTACTAATGATCCTTATGTCATGAGTCTATTTAATTCAACTGAAGCGATGGGAATTGATTTGAGTTTTCTCGATTGTCGTACTGGAGCTTTAGGTTTACCTGAATTTGGTACGAAATTTGTTCGTGGTATGCTAGAACAAACCCATCCAACATCATTCAGTGATTTGGTTATTATTTCTGGTTTGTCTCATGGTACAGATGTTTATTTAGGCAATGCAGAGACCCTTATTAGTTCGGGTACTTGTACTTTAAAGGAAGTTATTGGTTGTCGTGATGATATCATGGTTTATCTTATTGAAAAAGGTTTACCGAATAAAGATGCTTTTGATATTATGGAATGTGTTCGTAAAGGACGTTCACCTACAGTTTTTCCCGAAAAGCATTATGAAGAATTGATGCGTCAATATGATGTACCAACATGGTATATTGAATCATGTAAGAAGATTAAATATATGTTCCCTAAAGCTCATGCTGCAGCATATGTTTTAAGTGCTATACGTGTAGCTTGGTGGAAACTTTATTATCCTCGTGAATATTATGCAGTTTATTTTACAACAAGATGCGATGCTTATGATATTGAAACAATGATTCAAGGAAAAGAAGCAGTTTTTGCAAAATATAAGAAAATATTAGAAGATAAGAAAAATGGTATAAAGGTATCAAACAAAGATGAAGCATTAATTTTTGTATATGAAGTATGTTTAGAAATGTTTGAAAGAGGCTTCCATTTTACAAATATATCACTTGAATATTCTGATTCACAAAATTTTATTGTTGATCCTAGAGACACAAGTGCTATTATTCCGCCATTTACTTCTATTGATGGTTTAGGTGCATCTGTAGGGGATAGTGTTATTGAAGCTAGAAAAGAAAATGAATTTTTGTCAGTTGAAGATGTTACAAGGCGTACACGTTTGACAAATACACAATTGGAGTTTTTAACCAAACTTGGTGTTTTTGATCATTTATCACAAAAAAATCAATTATCTTTATTTGACTTATTATAAAAATGATGATGAATACTTGTATTTTTTTATTAAGTATGATATATTATCTACGTAATCAGTGTTTTACGAGAGGGGCAACCCTCTCGTTTAAATTTGTAAATGGAGGAAATTATGTTAGAAAAGATTACAGAACTTATTCAACCAATTCTTGTTGATCATGATTGCTATCTTGATGATATTGAATATAAGAATGAAAAAAGTGAATGGTATTTACGTATATTCATTGATAAAAATCAAGGATTATTGGATATGGATACTTGTGTAGCAGTGAGTGAAGATATTTCTTTGCTGCTTGATGAAGTGGATTTGATTCAAAATGAATATTATTTAGAAGTTTCTTCGCCAGGGGCTGAAAAACCTCTAAAAACTTTGGAAAAAGTTAAACAGTCTATTGGTGAATATGTCTATATTAAAATAAAAAATCCTAAAAAAGGGATGAATGATGTATATGGAACGATATTAAATGTTGAAGATGATATCATCGAACTTCAATATTTAGATAAGAATATAAAGAAAAAATGTCACATTGCTTATGATAATGTTGCATTTATTAGATTAGCCGTCAAGTTTTAAAGGAGGAAAGAAAGATAATGGCTAGTAAGAAATTTATCCAGGCTTTGGAATTATTAGAAGAAGAAAAAGGAATTCAAAAAGATGTTGTTTTAGATGCTTTGAGAGAAGCAATGGAAAAGTCATATAAGAGAAATTATGCAGGAACTGAATCAAAAGTAGAAGTTGATATCAATCCTGATACAGGTAAAATAAGAATATTTGAAACAAAAGATGTTGTTGATGATGTTATGGATGAAGACTATCAATTATCATTAGAAGAAGCTCAAGCTATTGATCCTAAGTATCAAATAGGTGATGAAGTTGTTACAGAAGTTGATCCACAAGTTTTTGGCCGTTTAGCTGCTATTCAAACTAAACAATTATTACGTCAAAAAATTCGTGAATCTGAAAAAGATGCTCTTTTTAATGAATATATTGATAAAAAAGATGAAATTATCAATGGTGTTGTTGATCGTGTTGAACCTAATTTTGTTATTGTTAATATTGGTAGAACAGGAGCATTGTTACCTAAAAATCAACAAATTCCAGGTGAAAAGCTTGTCGATGGTCAACATATTAAAGTTTATGTTAGTGATGTTGTTAGAGAAACAAAGGATACACGTATTAAAGTTTCTCGAACAGAAGCTGGTTTGGTTAGAAGATTGTTTGAACAAGAAGTACCAGAGGTTTATGATGGTACTGTTGAAATTGTTTCAGTTTCAAGAGAAGCAGGTGAACGTAGCAAAATAGCGGTAACATCTAGAAAAGAGGAAATAGATCCTATTGGTTCTTGTGTTGGTAAAGGTGGAACTCGTGTCAATAATGTTGTTAAGGAACTAAATGGTGAAAAAATTGATATTGTTGAATGGAGTGAAGATCCTGTTGTTTATATTTCACATGCATTATCACCATCTGAAGTAAAACATGTTACTATTAATGAAGAAGATAAAAGTGCTTTGGTAATAGTACCTGATAATCAATTGTCTTTGGCTATTGGTAAACGTGGTCAAAATGCTAGATTGGCTGTACGTTTAACAGGATGGAAAATTGATATTAAATCTGTTAGTGAAGCAATGGCTGAAGGTTTAGCTTATGATGAAGATTCAGAATTTAATAAATCTTTTGAAGAAGAAATGACTAAGATTGAAGAACCTATTGCTGAACCAATTATTCAGAAAATTGTTGAACCTGTTAAAGAACATATTGTCATTGAAGATATCGAAGATGATAATGAAGAAACATTTGATAATGAAGAAGCATTTGATAATGAAGAAGCATTTGATAATGAAGAAGCATTTGATGATCAAGATGAATATGAAGATGAATATGATGATGAAGATTATGAATACGATGATGATGATTATGAAGAAGAATATGATCCATATGAAGAATTTGATGCTTATTATGATGATTAGGAGATAAGTATGGCGAGAAAAATACCTTTAAGAAGATGTGTAGCTACTGGTGAACAGTTACCTAAAAAAGAACTTATTCGTGTTGTTAGAAATAAAGAAGGCGAAGTCTTTGTTGATCCAACAGGAAAAATGAATGGAAGAGGAGCTTATTTAAAATGTAGCAAGGAAGCTATTGATTTAGCTAGAAAAAAAGGAGTATTAGATAAATCATTAGAAATTCATGTTCCTGAAAGTATATATGAGGAGTTAATGAAATATGCTAAGCAATGATGTATTATCGTTGTTAGGTTTAGCTATGCGTGCAAGAAAAATAAGTCATGGTGAAGTGTTATATAATGATATTCGTCATAGACGTGTTTATTTAGTTATTATTAGTGAAGAAGCTAGTGATAATACGAAAAAGAAATTAACTGATAAATGTACATATTATCATATTGATTATCATATAATTGGTTGTACGGATGAAATTTCTAAAGCCATTGGGAAAGATAATCGCGTTGCTGTAGGAATAAAGGATCGAGGTTTTGCAAATAGTGTTAAATTAAAGTTAGGAGGTTGATGGTAATGGCAAAAAAGAAAAATCAGAGTAAGAAAAAAGGAAATCAATATAGGAAAAAGAAAATGGTTTCTAATATACCAAATAAACAAACATCAAAAATTGGTGATGGCATAGTAGAATATGAAGAAGGTATAACTGTAGGAGAACTAGCTGAAAAAATAGGACAAACTCCAGCCAACGTTATTAAAGTATTATTTATGCTTGGTATAATGGTAACCATAAATTCTTCTTTGGATGATGAACAAATCGAACTCATTTGCATGGAGTATGGCTATGAACCTAAGAAAAAAGTTGTTGTTAATGAAGTTAATTTTGAAGATATAGAAATTATTGATAATGAAGAGGATTTGGAAAGTCGTCCACCAGTGGTTACTATAATGGGACATGTTGATCATGGTAAAACAACATTATTGGATTATATTCGTAAGTCACGTGTTGTTGAAGGCGAATTTGGTGGAATTACTCAACATATTGGGGCATATCAAGTTAATGTTAATGGTAAGAAAGTTACATTTTTAGATACACCTGGTCACGAAGCTTTTACAGCTATGCGTGCTCGTGGAGCGCAAGTAACCGATATTGTTATTATTGTTGTCGCTGCTGATGATGGTGTTATGCCACAAACAAAAGAGGCTGTAGATCATGCTTTAGCTGCCAATGTACCTATTGTTGTTGCAGTTAATAAGATTGATAAAGAGGGTGCCGATCCTGAACGTATCAAGATGGAAATGAGTGAATTAGGACTAATGCCTGAAGATTGGGGTGGCGATACAATTTATTGCAATATCTCTGCTAAAAAAGGTATTGGTGTTTCAGAATTGTTGGAAACACTTACGGTTGTAGCTGAATTAGCTGATTTAAAAGCTAATCCAAATCGTTATGCATATGGTAGTGTTATTGAAGGACGTTTGGATAAGGGTAGAGGACCAGTTGCCACTTTACTCGTTCAAAATGGTACATTGCATGTTGGTGATCCAATTGTTGTTGGTACTACGTTTGGTCGTGTAAGGAAAATGCTTAGTGATAATGGACGTGAAATGAGAGAAGCAAAACCTTCTACACCAGTTGAAATTACTGGTTTAAATGAAGTTCCTGTTGCTGGTGATAAGTTTATGGTCTTTGAATCTGAGAAAAAGGCTCGTCACATTGGTGAAGAAAGACAAAAAGCACGTCAAATTGAAGAACGTGGTGTAAGTTCTGCGATGAGTTTAGATGATTTATTTAATCAATTAAAAGAAGGCGAAATAGTTGATTTAAATATTATTGTTAAAGCTGATGTTAATGGTACTGCAGAAGCTGTAAAAGGATCATTAGAAAAAATTAATATTGATGGTGCCCGTGTTAATGTTATTCGTTCAACAGTTGGTGCTATAAGTGAATCCGATGTTTTATTGGCCAGTGCTTCAAAAGCTATCATTTATGGATTTAATGTGAGACCAGATGCTAATGTTAGACGTAAAGCTGATGAAGAAGGCGTAGAAATTCGTTTACATAATGTTATCTATAAAATGGTTGAAGAGATTGAAGCTGCTATGAAAGGTATGCTTGCTCCTGAGTTGGAGGAAGTTATTACTGGCCAAGCTGAAATTAGACAAATTTACAAAGTTTCTAAAATAGGAAATATTGCAGGATGTATGGTTACTGATGGCTATATGCGTCGCGATAGTGGTATTCGTCTTATTCGTGATGGTGTTGTCATTTATGAAGGTAAAATGGGTTCTTTAAGACGTTTTAAAGATGATGTTAAAGAAGTTTCTAGTGGTTATGAATGTGGTATTACTATCGAAAATTATAATGATATTAAGGAAAATGATATTATTGAAGGTTATATCATGGAAGAAGTAGAAAGATCTTAAAGGAGGCCAATATGACAATCAAAAAAGATAGACTTAATGCGATTATCATGCGTGAATTATCTGATATTATTCAAAATGAAGTGAAGAATAAGGAAATTGGATTTTGCACTATAACTGGTGTTGAGGTGACAAGTGATTATTCTTATGCAAAAGTATATGTATCTTTCTTATCAAAGAATTCTCAAAAGAAATTAGAGGCTTTAGAACGATCAAAGGGATTTATTCGTTCAGCATTATCTAAACGATTAACCATTCGTAAATGCCCTGAGCTTATTTTTGTACTAGATACTTCAATTGAATATGGTAATAAAATTGAATCTATTTTAAATAGTCTTAATGATGATTAGTGAGGATAAAACCTCACTTTTTATGATATATATTATTTTAAAGTTTTATTTGAAGTGTTATAATAGTTTCAGGAGGAGTAAAAATGAAAAATTGTATTGTAAACGGGAAAATTATTTTAAAAGATGAAATTATTGACGCTCATATTTTTATTGAAAATGATGTTATTACTGAAATCAGTCAAAGAAACCCTGTTGATGAAAATGTTATTGATGCTCATGGACTTTATGTAAGTCCTGGTTTTATTGATGTTCATAC
The DNA here is from genome assembly GCA_021200395.1 of Erysipelotrichaceae bacterium. GTDB lineage: Bacteria > Bacillota_I > Bacilli_A > Erysipelotrichales > Coprobacillaceae > JAJQDJ01. The sequence goes on along the minus strand of JAJQGQ010000068.1, from coordinate 2,622 downwards.
ACATGGTCGCGGGGGTAGTGATGCGATGTATCCAACTTTTGCAGATATTAATACTATTTCAAAGGCTACATTACAAACAGGAGTCACTAGTTTTTTACCTACAACTATGACTATGCCAGTGGAGGATATTGCTAAAGCTATTGAAAATATTGATAACAACAAAGATAAAGTTGAAGGAGCACAAATTTTGGGTATACATCTAGAAGGTCCATTCTTCAATAAAAAATATAAGGGAGCTCAAAGTGAAGAATGTATGATTTTGCCCACTGTAGATAATTATTTGTCATTTGTTGGTGAACATCAGTCTATTATCCGTAAGATATCTATTGCTCCAGAACTTGAACATTCTTTAGAACTTATAGATTATCTTAAAGATAAAAATACGATAGTTTCTATTGGACATACAAATGCTACATTTGCCCAAGCTCAAGCAGCTATTGATGAAGGAGCAACAAGTGGGACACATACATATAATGCTATGACACCTTTAACACATCGTAATCCTGGGGTAGTTGGTGCTGTTATGCTTAATGATAGTGTATTTGCTGAACTTATTTTAGATGGTATTCATGTAAGTTATCCTGCTGCTAAAATATTATTAAAAATGAAAGGAACGGATAAGTTAATACTTATTACTGATTCCTTAGAAGCTGCTGGATTGGAAAATGGAACTTATCGTTTAGGAACTTATGATGTTTATGTAAAAGATGGTGAAGCAAGATTGGCAGATGGCACTTTAGCTGGTAGTGTATTAGCTTTGAACGTCGCTGTTAAAAATGCCTATCAAAATCTTGATTTGACTTTAAATGAAGCTGTTAAACTTGCTAGTTATAATCCTGCACAAAGCCTTCATGAAGAAAAACTTGGTGAAATAAAGATAGGTAATTATGCTGATATTATTTTCTTTGATGATGATATTAATATTAAAAATGTAATGATAAAGGGACAAATGAAATTATAGGAGAAGAAAAATGACAATATTAAAAAATGAATTTTTAGAAGTAGAATTAAATCCAAAAGGTGCTGAAATTATTAAGATTATTGGTCAACAGGATCATATAAATTATATGTGGAAAAGAGATGCCTCATTATGGGCTAATAGTGCTCCTATTCTTTTTCCAATAGTTGGTGCATTACAAAATAATGAATGTCGTATTGATGGAAAAACTTATACTATGACGCAACATGGTTTTTCTCGTCATAATGTTTATGAAACACATCAGCAATCCGATACATGTGTAGAATTTGAATTAACTCCAAATGAAGAAATATTAAAACAATATCCTTATTTATTTGATTTAAAAATTATCTATACTTTAAAAAATAATCAGCTTGAATGTCGTAATATCGTTAAAAATGCAGATGATAAGACAATTTATTTCCAAATAGGTGGTCACCCTGCATTTGCTTGTCCATTTATGGAAGGTGAATCTAGTAATGATTATTATGTTGAGTTTGAACAGAATGAGTCTTTGTATCAAAAAATTATTGATGTTGAGAGAAAAGGTATGTCGCATAATACAAGATTATTATTTGATAATGAAAGACGTTTCTTTGTACGTCAGGAGTTATTTAATAATGATGCTATTGTGGTAAAAGACTTTAAGTCAAAATATGTTGATTTAAAATCTTTGAATCATCATAAATCATTAAGATTCTATATGGAAAATTATAATCATCTTGGTATTTGGGCTAGCAAACATGTTGGTGGCTTATTAGCTATTGAACCTTGGGTAGGTCATAGTGATTATGTTGATTTTACAGGTGAATTTAAGGAAAAAGAAGGTGTTGTTGCTTTAGCACAAGGTGATACTTTTGAATGTAAATTTACTGTGGAAATTAACCAATAACGACAAATTTAATGTGACTTATCAATTATAATGATTATATGAAAATAAAGATTATTGAAAGTACACATGAATTAGATTTACAGGATGCCTTAAATGATTTTATTGTAGAAGATGATCCACATATCATCTCTTTGCACTATGCTGTTGCCATGACTAGTCTTTTGGGAGAATTGGAATATAGTTTTAGTTGTTTAATCGTATATTCATAAATAATTTGCCCATAATGATAGTGGAGGTGAACACTATGGCTAAAGATGTCAAATGTAGTGTAGATTCTTGTCAATATTATTGTGATGGGTTATGTGAAGCCAGTTGTATTAAAGTTGGTACCTGTCATTGTAAAGAAGCACATGATGTTGATCAAACATCTTGTGATACATTTAAATGCAAATCTTAAAGAGAAAGGCTTTTAAAGCCTTTCTCTTTATCTTTAAAAATGTTATAATGTCTTAGGTGATATAATGAAAAAATTGATGGTGATACTTTGCTTGCTACTTTTAACAGCTTGCACAAATGATACTTCTTATGATATTTATTATGAAATGAAGGATAACCTTATGTCACAGACAATCTTCGCAGATGATTATCCTTTTGATGTTGCAGTGGTTTTTAATGAAATGGATGATTATTATCGTTATGATGTTATTGTTGATGAGGCACAAGAAAATATGTTTGATATCACAGCAATGGCTTATTGTAATGAAGGAGATAATAATTCTTGTCCTGTTATTGGATTATTTGATGATGATCCTTATCATCTTATACCTAATAT